>DATMXP010000045.1 GCA_035561515.1 Terriglobales bacterium
CACTCCGTCCCACTCGATCCTGAATCCTTCTTCCCGCGCGCCTCATCTTTCCGATATGAAAATTAAGTTCTTTTCTCTTATCGCTCTCGTTATCGTAGGCTCTCTCACAGCCGCTGCGCAATCGCCTTCCATCGTCGGCACCTGGGCCCTCACCGCCGCCGACAAGCTTCTCCCGGACGGCACTCGCTCCCATGATTACGGCGACGCTCCCCACGGTCTCGTGATCTTCACCGCAGATGGCCATTACTCCGTCCAGATCTATCGGGAACAGCGCACCAAGTTCGCTTCCGGCGACAAGACCAAGGGATCGCCCGATGAGTACAAGGACGCCAGTCTCGGAATGAGCGTCCATTTCGGCAAGTACAGCGTCGATCCCGGGAAAGGCACCATTACCTTCCAAATCGATCGCGCGTCGTTTCCCAATTGGGACGGCACCACACAGGTCCGCGCTTTCGAGTTGAAGGACGACGAGCTTTCCTGGAAGGTCCCGCCCCGCCCCGACGGCTCCACTCCCATCACCGTCCTCAAGCGGATCAATTAGATCGTCGCCCCATCCTTCCTTTGTGGCGCCTGCGATTCCACCAGGCGCCCGGCCCCAGGTTGGCTCCGCGCCTTATCGCATAACGACCTGTGCAAAACGTAGGCCAGCCGGGCTATTGCAATGATTTTTCCGCAGATTTCCTCTTGACAATGTGAGCATTAGGTATATAGTTCGTGCCCTGAATTAAGTAGCTGAAAGCGCCGCGAGCGAACCAATCCCGGGCGCTGAACAGTTGGTCGTAAACTCCTTGCCTCGGGGTCCCGGTGAGTCCACGAGAGCACATCTACTTCTGTTTCCCAAGTTAACAAGGCATAGTTCGGGCCATGAATTAAATCGCTGCAGCGCCGATAGGGATAACAGCCCTCGGTGCTGAGCAGCTTGTTGCAAACACCTTCCCTCACGGTCAAGTAAGCCGTCGTGAGCTCATCACGAAACGAGAAGATCACCAAAACGGAGGAGCACGATGTACAGGTTCCAAGACCGATTTAATCTCGTCGACGTTGGCAAAACGTGTCTTTCGCTGATGCTGCTGCTCGTTCCAATCGTCGCCGTACCAGCAGTCGCCCAAGACACGTTACCCTTGGTTTATAACGTGGAGAATACTGGTGCGCAGTATCCGGCACCGACTTTCCCCTCGTTCGATCAACTACCAATCATTCGACCGTTGCCGGATCCGTTCGTGTTCTTCGCAGACGGACGGCGCGACACCACTTTCGCAAGCTGGCAGCAGCGGCGTAACGAGATCTTTGCTGCTGTCCAGAAATATATGCTGGGCCCAAAGCCCGATTGCCATGACTGCACGATCACTGCGAACTATGTGCCCAACGCGACCGATCCTCTTCGGGGAACACTGACCGTAAATGTCACGCGGAATGGCAATACGCTCACGCTGACCTCGGCAGTTACCCTGCCCGCGACGGGGTCCGCTCCCTTCCCTTACATGATTGGTATCGGAGCTAGCGGTACCGGGAGCCTCCCAGCCAGTCTTCTCACCAATGTCGCGAAAGTCGGATTCAACAATGGTCAGGTAACAACTGCGTTCTACACGCTTTATCCCGAGCTGTGCGCCGGAACAGCTTGTGCCGTGGCCACTAACTACGGAGCAGGAGGCAGTAACTCGGGGCAATACGCCGCATGGTCCTGGGGAATAAGCCGCTTGATTGACGGCATAGAAATCGCTTCCAAACAGGCAGACAATCCACTCTCGCTCGATACCACACACTCGGGGGTGACCGGGTGCTCTTTTGCCGGCAAAGAGGCGCTATACGCCGGAGCTTTGGACGAACGCATCGCTCTTACGATCGCCCAGGAAAACGGTGGTGGTGGCGCTCCGTCATGGCGTTTCAACCAGAATGTCGAAGCCCAGGCGCCTCCGGGATCGGCCGTATTGGCGGCAGGTTCGGTGGAGGACATCAACGACACAAACTATGGCTGGTTCAGCGGACAGATGTACCAGTTTAACGGCTCCAACGTTTACAAACTCCCGATCGACCAGCACGAGCTTATGGCCATGATCGCGCCGAGAGCGTTGCTCCAGACCGGGAACACCGGTTTTTACTGGCTGGGGAATGGCGCCGCGTATGTCTCGTCACGGGCAACGCAGCGGGTCTACGAACAATTTGGCATAGGAGACAGGTTTGGGTTCATCATCGACGGTGACCATAACCACTGTGCTATACCACCCATCCAACAGACCCAGGTAGCGGCGTTCATCAACAGATTCATGCTGGGCCAGGACGTCTCTACCGACATTAAGATCTATCCAAACCCGTACGTCCAGGAACAAACCGCGCCTCCCTATTATTTGCCCCACGGGAACTACACTGGACGCTACATCGACCGCAACGGAAACCGTTACCCAACGGACTATCCATACCTCTTTTCAACCATGGATTACAGTCGATGGACGAATTGGTGGGGTAGCGACAAAGCAGAATTCCCCAACAACTGGAACACAGGCGGAACCTTCGACCTGATCATGAACAACCAGGTACGTCGACTGAGTGCCGGCGATACGATCGTGGCCGGGTACGCTATCAACATGCCCACCGAGCACCCGGAAGCGACGGTGAAAGTTCCAAACGCGCGCATTGAGATGGACATCTCCTGTCCGGATGGCAGTTCCTATACCCTCGGAGTTCCGCTCGCGGGGCAGACCTATACGATTCCGGCCAACAACAACGATTGGTTCCCATCACCCAATCAAAACAGTCCACTTGTTTATCAGGGCACAGCAACCAACCCTGGCTGCAGTGGCGGCGGACAAGGGACCGCAACTCGGGCCTACTTCACAGCACTCGGAGTGCAAGACGGCTGGGCCGGCGACCCCGCGGGGCCTGGCTTGATAACCACTGACACTGTGAATCCAACCGACGTGAGGTTCCACCTCGCCAACAACTCCAATGGCTCCGGTGGTCACTGGAGCGAAACCATAACCGTGAACCATGACCCGCTGAATTGGCCGCCTCCTCCGAGGCCACTGCAATAGTTGCCGGGGGAGCCATGTGGGGCGGGTTCGAGTTCCCGCCCCATACTTCTAGTTCTGATTTAGGAAACTGCAGATTCCTGCCACTGACGTTGCAACAGCTTGCAGCTTGTCTTCCCTTTCGCCTCGTAACTCCTTTCGTTGATTACGCTTGCTTTGGTGAATGACGTGCTCTCATCACTCCGGAAACCTCTTTTTATATGGGCTGAACTACAGGGAATTATGTCGCCAAGGCTAATCGTCTAGTCTTCGGAGGAAATTCCGATGTCCCATCGTGCCTGGGTTTTGTTACTTCTCTTTCTCCTTTATTCCGTCGTCACTCTCAACGCTACAAGTATCTTCTTCAGCGGCAACCTGCGTAATGATGCCAACGTTATCTCTTGCGGGTCTGGCTGCACACTAACCTCTGCCGACAGCGACGCAGCATGGGCCCAGTTTGCTGCGCGGGTGGAGAGCTTCACAGTCGCCAGCACTTCCACCATGGACGCCATATCCTTCAGCTTCGGCGGAGGCACCAGTGGAACGGGGGCCGTTGTGTCCGCGGGCGGATTTTCGCCATACCTGAGCCTGTTCGACAGTTCCGGCAATTTCCTGGCGTCCACTTACTACGGCACGTATTGCCCAGCGGGAGCACAGTCCTTCAATGGACTTTGCTATGACGTCAAACTCGACGGCGGCGTGCTTGGTCCGGGCACGTACTCCATCGCATTCTCCGCGTACTTGAATATGTCCTATGCCGAGAACTGGGGCAGCGGAACCCTCGCCGATGGCTTCACTGGTTTGGGCAACTTCGATGGGGTGACGTTGGATTATGCGTTCGACGTAAACCTGACGCCCGTTGCAATTCCTGAACCTGCCACGTTGGCGCTATGCGCTGTGGGGATCGCGATGCTGTGGCGCAGGCGGAAGGCCTGGTGAGGTTGGAGGAAATATGGCCCGCATTCTGCTGATCCCTCTTTGGCTGATGCTCGCCTCGGTGGGTCTGTTTGCTCAGGCATCAACCAGTGCGCAAGAGCAGATGACAAACGAGTTGAGGCTCATTCGATCGACACTCGAGAGGATCGAGAAGACTCAGAACCTGCTCGTGACTCTGGAGAGGATTCGCTTGAACGAGCAACGGGTTGCGGCACTGGAAGCACAGCGCCTGCAACTTCTTAACCAGCAGACATCGCTTTCCGCACAGGTTGCGGCGGCCCGCAGTTCCGGCGGATCGCCGCGCAGTTCGATGATCGGTACACAGGTCGAAGATACCGGAAGTTCGGAAGCTTCTCAGGGCAGTGGTGCGGATCAGTCGAGGGCAGCCGAGTCGTGGGCACAGTTGACCGCTGTTGAACGAAGTTTGAAGGCCATTGATCAGAGGCTCGTCGAACTGAAGCGTCGCATCGCGGAAGCGGAAAAGTCGCTTCAGGGTTTTTGAATATCGACCCCAATCGGACAAGTTAGGCCCATCGGCCCAGCGTCATCCTCGGTCACGAACAAGCGGGATGGCCGGATCCGGGTCCGATTCTCCCGCCCATCCATTCGTCATAGATATCCGATGTTCCTGAAAGGAGCGCCACATGGAGGCATTGAAACATCGCTACATCACGGTGATCTTTACGATCGTCGGTGTTGCCGTTCTTCTGTCGATCTTCACGCAACCGGCCATGGCGCAGATACGGCCGGCCATGGTGCGTGATGTCGACACGCCAGCTCTCACGCCCTTCTTCGCCACTGTTGATTACTATTTCAATACCCTAAATGATCAACGGCTTCTAACGACTGTGCCCGCCGGAAAACGGCTCGTAATCGAATACATCTCTTATTGGTCGGCCGGGCCAATAGGGGACCAACTCGTATTTGCCACACTGCGCCGTGCACAGTACGGAACTCTCATGGTGATGATGCAAATCAACCCACCGCACCCTTCCGCTGATTCTTCCTATACGATCCAGGATGGGTCGCAAATGGTAAAAGCGTATTTCGAGGCTGGCGACCAGGTGTGGGTGTCAGCCAGTCACAACACAAATGGATATCGAGATTTCAATATTTCGGTATTTGGCTATTACGTGACGCCGTAGCAAACAGAGACAGTAGAGTTGAAGAGCCCCGCTCGCGAGACCGGGGCTTTTTTCTTTTATCGATTGAGCGTTCCAGGGTTATGCGGGATTACGAGGTTGTGAGCGCCGTTTGCGGGAGGGTTGGAGTTTGGCAAGTCCGTCCATGGCGATGCGGAGGCCGCGGAGCATGATGGCGACTTGTTGTTTCGAAAGGCGCTCCTGCTGGAGGAGGCGGAGTGCGTTCTCGGTGGCCTTGCGGATGTTGCGGACGTTGGTGAGGGGCGGGACGGTGTAGATGGGATGATTGGGCGAGATGGAGTGGTGCATGGCGCGACGGTTGTGGAAGTAACAGAGTTGGTGTCCGCGAAGAGCGGGCGAGCCGCATTTGGAACCATCGTCTTTGAAGCCCTGACATAGAGGTACTGGCCTGGACATCGGAAGTCTCCTTTGAGCGCAATGTGGATATCAAAATTTCCCTGGTTTAATGTTTTCAATCAGTTGGAGGGGTATTTATTCGCATCTTCGAGTAAACACGAGAGTTAGCGGCGAAAATATTGAACACGTAGGGGTTAGCGGTTAGAGGGTGGCAGTTAGGGGATAGCGGCTGGGGATTAGCCGATAGTGGGTGGTGGCAAGCGTCGATTGCCGGATGCAATAAACGCGGCAGACCCAACGGAAGTGGTGTTTGGCCAACTGACCGCGAATTCTGGGTCGCCATGTGCTAACTCTCCGGTGAAATGAAAATGGCCGGTGAGCGAAAGGGATCCGCTTTCACCAGCCTAATTTCAGATTAGCAAATTGGGCGGGGCACATTGCCAACAAAGTTAGAACTCGATTTGGTTTGTTTTCAGAGACTTAGGTTTTTGGAGTGCGCTTGACCCCCTTGACAACAAATTTTGTCACTTTCCCGGATTGGGAAGAAAAACACGAACGAGAGGAAGGGATTCAATTCGATGATCGGGTGATGACGTCAGCCGGTGATTGAAATGCTGTGGGCTACCGCCGGTGGCAAGCGGCCGCCCTGAGAAACTTAAGGGCAAGCTCGCAGCACGTAAGTTCGGCCACCCATTGCGGAAGCAACGCCCAACTTATATCGCAGATGATCAGTGCACCTTTTCGATTCCGGAAATGCATGCACGTACATACATGTTTCATTATTGCTCAAAAGCTGTAATATCATTCGCGAATCTCAGTTTACAACTGGCGTTAAGGCGAAGCGTACATCGCTTACGCCGTCTACAATTCACGGAGACGAAATGGGCGAAACCGCCAACATTGCTCAGATTGCCGCGAAGGTTGCGGACCAGTTATTCGCCAGATTTTTATGGAAAACATCTGAAGGGCCAAAGGACGAGAATTGGCCTTGTGAGCAGCCTGAATTGCATGGCAAGAGGAAGAAAAAGCAATCAGCCAAAGCGACTCCCGCGGATGAGCACAATCCGTATTCGGAAACTTCGGATGAAGATAACGACACCTCCACACCAAGTGTCACGCACCCGACCGACGTCGTGTTTTATTACGATGAACCTTACTCGAACCACCGGACTTACATCAACTGTGACCTGAAGAGTTACGCTGCATCTTCAATCAAGAAAAGCGAGGTCAAAAAAGCTGTTGGGAGTCTAGCAAAAGCAGTAAGTTGCCTTGAAAAGAGCGCCACCTGGCGGACACGATACGTAGCCGACGACAAGACCGCGCTGTACGCCGGAATGCTCTTTGTATACAACCACGACGGAGATTACAACTCGCGATTCGACGAACTTCTGGCTGACATAAATCTCACGACTCTCGATATCCCCCGAAACTCAAAGCTAGTAGTCCTTGGGCCTAGGGACATTTTCTGGCTTGATAACGTCAGCGACCAGATAGCACGGATGCGAGGCGACGGTCTGATTGGCCCGCCAGATCAAACTCGCTTTTTCTTTCCCCCTCTCGTTTTGTCAAAGAATGTTCAGCCGTCAGCCCGTGCTGCAACAATAGAAATGCTGACCGGTCCCTGGATAGTACTCAAGCACAGGCTCAACGACGCACCAAAGGAGTCGGTTGTCGTTTTCTATCGAGGAAGAGGCGAAGTAGTTGAAGAATTCTCTTTGCTGATCGATTACCTGATGTTTCACGGTCTCGTGGACCAGGGCGTGAACATTGTTGTCTGTGCGCTCGAACCCCACCAAGAAGCTAACGCTCTGTTCGTGAAAGCGATCGATGATTACATTCTTCGCTATGAGGGTGGCGAGGAGATTTCGAATTTGCTTAAGGCAATCACCTTCGAATCGATCACTCAAGTCCGGCGCGCATTTTCGACCTCGGAGATAGGAATGAAACGTGGCACGTAAGAAACTGATTTTCTCAGTAAGCGACAGCGAAATATTCGACGCATACATGTCCGCGCCTATTCACTTCAGCGAAAATGCACTGTTGGAAGAAGGTCGACGTCGGTCGATCATTTACTCGAAATATGAGAACGCAGAAGCATTGGCGAGAAAATTGTCGAGGCAGGTATTCGGATACCGCGAGCTACAACCCATCGAGCAATACTTCTCGCAATTAGGCCGTGGGGCGAAAACATCGTCCATTAAGATCGACACGCCAGTACAGGTAGACGAGTTGCGGTCAGTGATCGAAGAATTGGCGACCTCTCCTGAAAGGACCGAAGATATCACCTCGTATGTCGATGGTGTCGACATTGTAGTAAATGCGGCTTATACGGAGACAGACTTTAGCAAGAATCGCCTTCGTCAGCGGCAGCAAAAAGAAGCCAAGGTTCGATTCGAGATCGCCGTAGACTCAGTTACGGTTACTTCTCCTGCAACTAGCAAAGGCAGAGATCTGGTAAAAGCAGTAATAAACAGACTAGAAGAGAGAAGAAAGGCAGTACTGAATGTGGAGGAAGTTGATCTGTCGGGCATACGTGACAGCTTTCTGAGAACTCTCTTCTTCACTAAGCTCTGTTCAGGTCTCCCAAACGCAACCTTGAATGATGTCGTGCGAGTGAAACTTCAGAGCACCAACAAGGGCACATCGGACGGAGACGAAGCGGACGAAGAAGATGAAGAAGAGGATATCAATCTGGACATCGGAGTAACTAAGACGGAGGAGGTTGTTGCTGGAGTTCTCCGCGCAGCCGCGCTGAATGGACAAGACCTGTTTGGGACCAGCGTTTTTCAAGAGCTCCGCGAGAAAGGCTTCTATTTAACGAGCGTTACCTGGCGATCCCGATTGCAGGAGCCAGGTAATCCGATCGTGGAATTCAATGCAGACTTCGAAGACTCGGAGAACTGCAGGATGTTCACCTATACAGCTAACACTTGGAAGATACGCCGTACAACTGGTGAGTACAATGAGTCGTTTACATCGATACCGGCGGACAAGAAAGCGGACCTCCTGAAGATGTTGCACCGTTTTGCCCTGTCCACAATGCACGAGGTCGCAAAAGAACAAGCGTCATCATCACAGTCACCGGCAAAAGCGAACGGAGGCGACAGTGAACCGAATTAGATGGATGCGGGCAAGATTTCCAGGCTCGATCAGGCGGATCGCAAGGCAATTTCAGGCATCTAGCTTCACGAATGAATCTGAACAAGGGTTTGTAGTGGACCGCGTTCGAGACGATTACTTGGAAGCTCGATACTTTGAACGAGTTTCGTTTCAACAATCAGTTACCGATCCATTTGGAAACGTTTTCGTCATGGATAGACTCGAGTTTCGGGAAGTGGATTTCACCTTGACCAAAGCGTTCCCAGAACTGGAACTCAGAATGGCACCGCGAGCTTTGCGGGGATTTTCAAGCGCACTCCTGAAAGCGTCTGACTTTACGATGGAACTCGAGCAACATCCTGTGAAATTGAGCAAATGGGTTGCGGGAATTGAACGTCAACTCCATTCAAAAGTCTCGATTGGTTCGGCAATTGCTTCTGGCATCGAACTCGAAGGAGGAGCAAGAGCGAAGATTTCAATACAGAGCCCAAATGACGTGAGACCTGGATTGGCACAACTGATTCCCAAACATCCCTTCGAACTCGAAACAATCGAAATCGAATTCGAATATGACCGCGCGAGACACAAGGCAGTCCTGAGCACCGACAGCACTTTAAGGTATGGCACGAAGATGCCGGACGATGTGTTATCTATCCTTCGATCTTCTTTCGAAGCAACACGGGCGGCAAAAGAGTGAGTTAGCTACTGTTGGTGCCTTGTGCCCCTGTTTCCGCGCTGGGGTAAGAAGGAGTTCCTTTCTAAACAACTGTACCGCTAACGTTCACCCGCCACTATTTGGAACACAATACTCATTCTCCTACGCAATCAACTACGTCCTATTGCGAAAGTTCGGCATCCGCCCGGGACGAACGGTGAACGCGTAGACTGATTCCGCCACCGGCCAGGTGCAAAACTTTTCAGTCGGTGTCCGTTTCCTTTCCTTCCTCTTTTCCAAAATGGAAAAAAATCGGTTTAGGGCCCGTTTTACCTTGACCACGGAAGATTTTGAGATATAGTTCGAGCCGCGAATTTAGTGCGCGTGTCCCTGCGATTTCTCCGGATGTCGCAAGCCGCCTGGATTGTCGGATGACAATTCCGAAATCTGAAACTTGGCGACTCTACAACGAGATTCCAGCTTCCTTAAGAAACGGAGCGAAACATAAGATGAAAGGTAAACACTTAACCAACGTCTTCCGCCTCCCCGCAATGATCCTACTTTTCTCCGCGCTGGCGTTTGCCCTCGTCCCGGCCGCCGCGGCTGAACTGACACTTGTGTGGAATGGCGACGCCGACAAAGCAGTAGCCGTGGCGGTGGGAGGTTATGCGAATGTAACTCGCACTGACGCTTCCGGAGCCAAGATTACATCGAACGCGAATAGCGATGCGTTCCCCGGCATTTATTTCATTTTTGAAGAACAACAGAAGGACAGAGGCTTCTTAAAAGTCCATACCGAAGTATTCAGGAAATACACGAGCATCACGATAACCACAAAGGAAAGTAACGGCTACACGGATTACGTGATTTCTCCCGTAATGGGCCAGGGGAGGACCAGCGACAATTGCTTCGTGTTCTTCCTGAATAATGTGGCGTCGGCGAAAACCATCAACATGGTTTTCATCGATGACGCACTTCTGGTTCCGCTTGAGAGCGTCCCGTATCCGGCAATTATTGTTGAACTGAACAACGTGATTGCACAGGCCGAGGCTTTAAAAGCCGGCAACAAAGAGTTCCCGGTCCAGGTGAGCCATACCGAGGACGGATCGGATGTGAACCAGGCCTTCCCGTGGGTTTACGCCAACGAACTGCAAGACCTTGAGAACGCGATTGATTTCGCGCGCAATGCACCGATCGTGTGGGCCAACGAAGCGATGGCCAGCCTGAAAGACGCAATGGCGACTTTCAAAGCAAGGATCAAAGCAGACGGTACGGATCCCTATTTCCGTCTTGATCCGGGTCCGGGAAGATTACCTATCACAGTCACCTCGGTGACGAATGTGTGGACGGCCCGTAACCGGTTCGACAATCGTATCCCCGCGGACTTTGATGGCAGCACGTTCGCAATGGTTCCGTATCCTTTTGCGGATTCCGCAGGGAAACCTGATCTGCTTCAGATCAATTACATCTATAAGGGAGTAACCACGTTCGGCGGACTCAGCATGCAATCTCCGTTGTCCCCGGTGGTGAATGTCCCCACCGGCGCAACGATTGAGTTTGACGTGTACTATCCCAAGAGCGCGCAGGGCAAGTTCATGCGGTGGAGAATGACCAATCGCACCGGCACCACCGACAGCTACCTGAGAGGTTACGTCTACAATAACCTCAACCCTGACTGGGTTGGTCTCTACAACGGTGAAACCTGGTTCAAGACCCACCACAGCGTTACTGTCCCACAAACAGGCTCGTCCTCGAACTTCTCGCTTGAGCTTCATGGAGAGACGGGGCGTCCCGCAGAGACAGGCATGCTTATGGTCGGGCCAATCACAATCACCCAACCCGATCCCAACGGCATTCCGCTTCCCAACGTGGTCAACACCCAAAGCTACAGTGTCGTGGATCCGTTGAAGGGTCTTTACAACAGGGACAATGGGCTGTTCATGGTGGGCGCGATCGGAACCGGAACGGTAACCGGAATCAGGGCGCGGCACTATGAAATCTTTGTGGACGGCAACAATCTGAAGGCCGATGCCACGCATCCCCGCGGCCCGAACTGGCTGACCAGCGTCAGTGGCGCGCCGATGAATGGCGCAAACACCACGCCTGGCGTAGGGGAATTCAATTTCCCAGACAACGCTTACCTGGGGATCAGGGATTCCGGCAATCCGGGAGAGTACAAGTCTCACGCCCACGTTTTGGCATGGTACAACCAGGCTCCGGGATGGATGACGCAGATGATTCCCGCGACCCTTTCCTCCGGATATAGCGGCACACCCTATTTCTACGGATTGGGGAACGGCGTTCCAAGCACGTTGGTTCCGGTGGCCAAAGACATGGCCAGAAGAGTGCAGTTCAACCACACGATGTATGTGATGCGGCACTTCCTGACTACGTCTGCGAAGTATGGCTCGAGCGAAGCGCGTGGAGTGATCCCCTTCAATTCGTGGGACGTACTCAACGAAGAAGTCCACGAAAGCCGCCACAGCCAGAACATCCCCTTGGATGTGAACAGCTGGAGAACGAGCCTGAAACACACCAATTGGCTGGTTGCGATGTCGGATGACTTAATTGGCGGCGACATCACCGAGCATTACATCTACCTGCTCTTTAAGCACGCGCACATCGCGGCCCCCAACGCCCAGATGGCGGCGGCTTTCAAATCCCACTACTCTTCCCTTCCCGAGTACATGAAGCTGGATGGACACGACGATAGCGGCAGCATTGATGCCTATATCATGGCCAATCCTCCGAAGCTCACCTACAACGATTACGACATTGCCACGCGCAGCAAAGCGCGCACTGTCTACAACATGGTTCGCGCACTGAACACCGCATGGCGTTCCGATCCGCTGTACGACGGAAGGCCGCTTATCGAAGACGTCGGTATCCAGGGACACGATTCGGTTGGTAAGACTCTTGCAAGCAACAACCAATATGCGATGGCGCTGTATGCATCGCTGGTTGATCAAGGGCTTCTTTCCGGTATTTCGTTCTCGGAATTTGACCTTAAGATGCCGACCAACGCACCAGGCGGCGGCGCAACCGCTCCGGCAGTGCTCAATGTCAGACAGTCTGACGCGCTGGGTTATCAGTACGCGTTGATGTACAAGCTGTTCACGAAGTTCCAACCGTACGTCGATCACATCATCAGTTGGGGCGTATCGGGTTCGGGATGGCAGGGCAGCTATGTACTGTTTGACCAGCAGAGCAATGCCAATGCCGGCTACTACGGCGCGATGAAACCCGACAGATACGTTCTGGGACATTCATACCTGGATGATTTCTTTGCAGGCGAATACGAGAAACTCCAGGGCGGCTATGAAATTGACCTGGGCGATCTTGGAATCTACAAGCGCTGATTAAGAACAGTCGCGGGTGCCCGGTCCTTTTCTTCGGGAAAGGGCCGGGTTACCGCGGCGACAAGGCTTTCACTTCCCTACTCTGCATTTCTCTCCATCACGAGAACGGGCAAACGTCAAACCTTCCCGTTAGCAAGCGATCGACAGTTCGTCCTGTTGGAAAAGCCCAAGTGGATCGGGTTTTTCATTCTTCTGTGCAATCTTTTTCACTTTCACGCAACTTGGTTTCACCCTAATGGCTCACCAATGTGCCATTCTCCACATTTTCACTCACACGTTTCCCAATTAGGGAATGGCGAATCGTGCTGTGGTCCTAGCATCCCGCGCCAGAGCACCAAGAACCGTACATAACTCTCTGATTAATTACCTCCATCGTTTCGTTTTGGTGAGCTGCTTGCTCCGTTTGTTGTGGGTCCCTATTCCACCTTGCCACACGGGTTATTCAAGCCTCTGGGAGGAAATCCATGGTGAACCCTAAGCCCCAACTCTGTCTCCACGGACGTGAGCGACAGATTCTGTTCATTCCACTTGCGCTTCTTGCATTCATTGCTTTGGCAATTTCGCCCGCAGTAGCGGGTGAAACTTCAACAAGCGGCACGTTCCAAACCACTAATCAGAGCATCTGGAGCTCTGGAACTGCATTCTCATACGACTACTACAAGGACCTTGGCACAACGTTCTCTGCGAATCCGAGCATTGGGGATATCGGCTGCTTTCTCGGTGCGTGTGCCGGCGCCGAAGCTTCGCTGTATCTCTCCGGTAACATTGGACTGCGGATCGGAGCACACGTCGACGGCGGCTCTGTCGACGCGGCCATTCCGTTCAACGCAACCGTTAGCGCGCCGAACTTTGTATACGTCGGCCAAAGCCTTACGCCAACGGCTGCCATAGGGCTGGGAACCACGAGCTTCTCCGCGACCGGTCCAACCGCCGGAGCGTACACCGACTTTTACGCCAACTTCTACGCATCCGGTTCAGCCGAGGTGTGCTATGTGGTTGACTGCTCTGGCACATCGGGCGTTCTGTTCAACGGTGGGTTCACCCAGGAACTGCTCGCGGTGAATCGCAATAATGATGGCGAACTGCGCATCCTCGGATTGGACGTCGGCATGAGTGGGAGCGTGGGCCCGGTCAGCTTCTCGTTTAATCCCTCCATCAACGGGGCCAGTGCCACTGGAGGTGAAACCATCAGTGCCGTCGCATCTACCGACGTTGCCAACGTCGGCGTTGACCTCGCGCAGGTGGTTGCGAGTGCGGTTGGAATTCCAATTTCGGGCAGCCTCGGCGGTGTCATCAACTGGTCACTTTTGAGTGCCAGCGCCACACTTGACACATTATTTAACCAACACTTCTCCATGGATTCGAGCGTCGCAGTCAGGCTGCACGTCGAGGAAACCGGCGAAGACGTCTGGTGCTACATGGGCATGGGCTGTGGCGCGATCGGTGCCGCGGAGCACACCGGCATGTACACCATCACGCCGTATTATTACGGCTCTGCTCTATTCGGCAATCAGACCGGCATCTCCCTGGCGCCGGGCTACGACGTTAGTATTTTGTATGCGGAGATTCCGGGATTCTTGAGTCTGGGCCCGCTGGCCCAGTGGTCCAACAATTTCCCGCTCCCAGAGATTAGCGTCTTCGACAACTCCTTCAATCTGGATGGATTCGACGTTATTGCGGGCACACCGTTCCAGGTGCAAATCGTCCCCGAGCCTTGTTCGATTCTTCTCCTCGGTACGGGATTCCTTGCAACGGCGCGCTTGCTCCGTCGCAGAACAAAGAAAGGGTGAACCTTGGTCAAGACAACTAGTCGCGGTAGATCGCTTCTTGGACTCCTGCTGTTATTGCTTCTTATGGCAGCAGGTACTTCTTGCAGTCGCCTGGGCCTCAAAGACAAGACCCCAAAGTTCGACACGCCGTATCAGGTCGTCATCCTTTCCAATGGTGAAGTCCTGATAGGCAAACTGGAGGGGCTGGACACCGAGTATCCTGTACTTCGGGAAGCGTTCGCTGTGTCGATTGTCCCGGCCGGAGATCCTAATAATCCCTCAAAAACTACCAACATGCTGATCAGCAGGAGCAGGGTGCCAAACGCCCCTGCTTATACCGTCATCAACGCTCGAAATATTTCATTGATTGAACCCGTAACGCCGGGTTCAACCATGGACCAGTTACTGGCGAAGGAGAAAGCTGCGGCATCGCAGGCGAAGTAAGACAACCACGCCCTCGAACCTCGGGGCATAAAAAAAGCCCCACCAACCAGGTAGGGCTCGATAGCAGCTTCAGGGCTGGCCCATAAGCCAGCCCCTTTGTTTTGCGAACTAGAAGCTAAACCGAACACCGAACTCACCCCACGTGGAACGCGGGATGTACGTGCTGCTCGGGTTGATGAAGCCTATTGGATGACCGAAGGAATCCGGATCGGCGACATCTCCACCGAAGTTGTTTCCGTAATTTGCACGGTTGGTCAGGTTGAAGGCCTGCGCCACAAACTTCAGGTTCGCCTTTTCGCCAATCTTGAAGGTTTTCGCCAAGCTCATATCGAGTTGGAAGAACATATCGCCGCGGACCGGAGCATAATCCGAGATCCTGCAATCGCCGGTCACGTAATAGCAGATACGCGCCGCCGCGCCGTCGTTTGCATACGCAAAGTAATCGTTCGGATTACTCTTCGGAACCAAGACAGCGGTAGCCGTTCCACCGCCCGGGTTGAGCGGGTTATCCGAGTTGCTCAACTGATACGGCCGCGCCGAACCGAACTGCATGATCGGGGCGAGTTGCATACCAAAGGGCAATTCGAACAGGCCGCTAACGGTGACGTGATGGCGTTCATCGTTCGTCGAAGGACCCCATTCCACCGGGTCCAGCGGACGATATCCATCGCGGGCGTAGTTGCGGAAGATGGTGTTCGGTCCGCCGCCGCCGTCATAACCGTACGCCCAAGCCAACGTATAGTTCGCATTGAGCGAGAAGCGATGACTCATGCGCTGACGATAGCTGAAGTTAACGCCATCGTACCGGTTGCGGTTGATCGACTCTTCCACGCGCACGCTGGAGAACTGGCTCCCGGTGTACTGGTCCAGAGGACGTACCAGAACCACGTCGTCGCCGGCAGAGTTGAGGCCTTGCGAAACACGCTGACCGATATTGATGGTCTTGTTTTCGTGAAGGCCGAGCACGTGAGTGTACTCAACTTCGACCACTGAGGCCGGATTCACCGCCCAGCTGTAGCCGATGTTGAATTCTTCCGAGACAGGAGGCTGATAACGGGGATCGATCAAGCGGCCTACGCTGCGTGGAGCCAACGTGCTCGAGGGACCCGGCAGAGTTGGCATAGGATCAACTCCGTAACGCCAGTTGTTGAGGGTAATGCCGCCGGTTCCAGGGACCTCATCGTTGGCGGACAAACTCAACACCGTCTGGAAGATCGTCGGGTTCGCCTGCTGTTCCATGAACAACGGGATGTTCTGGAAAGTGTTGCCGTAGTACAAGCCGAAGCCGCCGCGAAGCACGTGAGTGCCGGCGCCGGTCAGGTCATACGAGAAGCCGACGCGGGGGCTGAACGCACGGTTATAGCTGTGCGGCAGGCTGTTGACGAATGGGTCGCTGATCGGGTTCGGGTTGGCCTTGAGCACCTGATACGTGCGGTTCTCGAGAACGTCGGACTCGCCAAGCGCGTTCCAGTCTTTGTCCCAGCGCAGGCCGAGGTTCAGGTTCAAGCGAGGAGTGACCTTCCAATCATCCTGGAAGTAGAAGCCAAGTTGCTTGGCAGATACCAGGAACGTCGGGTCGCCGGTGGCATAAGACATGCCGGTGATCAGACCGGGAGTGGCAAAGCCCTGCGGATATGTCGCCGGATCTGCAAGGATGGCGCTGGGATTTTTGTTGAAGTCAATTTCCAGCGTCGAACTGAACTTAAAGAAGCCGCCCTGAACCGGAGTGTGGATAAAGTCCACACCCGCTTTGAGGGTATGCTTCCCGATCGTCTTCGAAATGTCGTCCTTAAACTGCCACTTGCGCTGAACCGAATTTTGCGGAACGTTGGTGTTGGTGCCGAACGAGGCGCTCGGGAACACCACCAGCGGAGCGCTGATGCTGCTGTCGATCAGGTTGTTCCAGTACTGAAATCCGGCCGTGAACTGGTTCACCATCGTGTTCGAGATCTGCGATGTCAGCGTAATATTCGCGACCTGCAGGTGGTTGACCGTAAAGTTTCCGTTCGTCAGGTCGCCGGTACCATCCGACTGGTCGTTCAAGCTGTTGTTCGCCTGCGAGCTGTAGCTGACGTACGCCGTGTTGTGGTTATTGATCGTCCAGTCCATACGCCCGTTGTAACGGGTCTCATAGAACGGGCGCGGAATCGTGGCAGCCGGCTGCGCCGCGAGGCCGTTACTCGCAGCCAGGGTGAGTTCCGTAAGAGCATTACCAGACTCCGTCAATCCCTGGCTCTCACGTTCACGTTCGATGGTAAAGAATCCAAACAGCTTGTTCTTAATGAACGGTCCGCCGATGGACCCGCCAAAGAACTGCCGGCTGTAGTCAGGATGTGCTTTATCTTGTCCGCCCTTGCCGTCGGCCTGCTTTTCGTCGGCGTTGAGTGCAGCGTCACGGAAAAACCCAAACACTGAACCGTGATAATTGTTGGTGCCGGATTTGGTGATGACATTGATTGCGGCGCCCTGAGAGCGTCCGTTCTCAGCCGAGAAACGTTGCGTGCTGATCTGGAATTCCTGTACGCCTTCCAGCGGAAGCTGCATCACAGGTCCGCCGACGGTGTTGTCCTTGTTGTCGATACCATTAACGGTCATGTTCACGTTGCGGCCATCGCTGCCGTTCACCGACATGACGGCGTACCGCGACTTGGTTGGATCGTAGGAATCGGCGGCCTTTACACCGGGAGCGAGATAAGCAAGGTTCGCGGCGTCGCGGCCCACGAGCGGCAGTTCTTCAACTTCGCGCGGGGTGATCGACTGACTGACGCTGGTCTTGTTCACATCTACGATCGGGGCTACATCCGTCACCTCCACCGTCTCAGTAATGGCGCCGGGTTTCAGTGTGGCATTGGCCGTCGCCGTCTGGCCCACGAGCAGTTCCACATTCTGCACCTGTGACGAGAAACCCTGTTTCGTGACCTTCACCGAGTACTTGCCGGCTGAAAGCAGATCGAAACGGTAATGCCCTGTTTCATCAGTCGTTACTGTGCGTGAACTACCGGTCGACTTGCTGGAAATAACCACAGTGGCGCCGGGCACCAGTGCTTGCGATTCGTCAACAACCGTTCCCTGGATCGTACCGCTCGCGGTAGCCTGCGCGAAAACGTTTGCGGTACCAAAAACAATCAGCAGAGATAGCAACAATAGCTGCAAATATCTCCTCATAACTTCACTTCCTCCTGGAGGTGGATCGGTTCGAAATGTAGATCGGTTTGGATCGTGAGTCGCATCGCCTCGCAGTTGTGGCTTGGCGGCGGCTTCGCGGTACGTGTATTTGGCCCCGGGCAGTTTTCCCCGAGAATGGTCTATTCGTCCCCACGATGAACAGACCGGTCCCTAAGGTCGGGGCAATTCTGCGACCAGACCCACGGTCCATGCTAACTCGCTGAATCTAAGGGAATCGCCGGATCAGTGCTAAGGCGGAGATGCCGCCAAGCTCTGGAAATATGGAGATTTTAATTGGCGAAATACCACTTTTCATATGTGCCGAGGTATGTAGCGCTGATGAAAAGGGAGAGAATGCATCGTATCGTAATCCGAGGTTTCGTCCCCGGGGCATGTGGGCTGGGCCTGAGCCTCCGGTCATTCTCGAATGCGGGCAAACCCGAGGCACCTCCCCTGTCTCTAAGCCTCAACTTACTGCAAATTCCTGCCGGGAGACCAGTTTCAACTCACGGGAGGGTCGCAGAAATTTATGGAGGCTTTCCGTGAGAAGAACTTTAGCCGTTTGTCTCTTCACCATCGCAACGTTCACATGGGCAGTGGCCCAGAACCCCGGCAGTACCAACCCCGGCAGTACTACCCCGGGCGCCACTCCCTCACAGACTCAATCCGGAAGCACCGGAGCGACTCAGTCGCAATCGGGTGCCACGTCGGGATCGCAAACCCCGATGTCCGACGCGCCGATCACTCAGGGCTGCCTCGGCGGCAGCAACGGAGGATACACGCTGACCGACAACGCCGGCACAACCTACAACTTGAAGTTCCCCGCCAACGCGAACGTCTCCGTGCTGTCTTCGCACGTTGGCGAATCCGTGGCAGTGATGGGCGACATCCAAGGATCGGGCAAGACCGGCCAGACCATCAACGTCAGCAGGATTGGCAAAGGAACCACCACGTGTTCTTCCGGTACCTCCGCTCAGCCACAGACGCAAACGCCTAAACCGTAATCAGAGCGAGACAAAAGAAAAGGTGCTGAGCCTTTCTGCGCCCAGCACCTTCGCTGCCAAAAAGGACCGGTTCGCCGGTCCTTAATTATGTTAAGGAATTACCACGCGGAGCGAGTTCGAGAATGATCCGCCGGTGTACGTTCCCATAATCCTCAGCACGGACGGTGTACCCGACGTGCCCGCCGTTGCCGGGAAGGTCAAAGTGGTCGCTTTGATGCTGCCCGGGAGCAGGTCGCCTGGTGACGGCAGGTTGCCTGTTGCGCTTACGCCGCCAAGCGTCGCCGCGGTCACTCGGATCGCACGCACCGTTGCGGTCCCGTTGTTTTTCACGGTCAGGGCCGCTCGATAAGTTCCATTTGTGTTCTTCGTCAGCACGGCCGTAATCGTGATCTGTGCTTTGACCGGAGTGACCGTTTCCGGTTCGCTCCAAGCCGCGCCGGCATCGGGAGCACCAACGCTGTAGTGATACCGGACAAGCAGCGGATCCACAACGTTCGTGCTGATGAAGCCGGGTCCGGCAGCATTGCCAGAACCGCGAGTGGCTTGTTTGCCCAGCGCGGTGAAAACAACGTTCTTCACGATACCGCCATCGCAAGCGGTGGCCGCGTTGTTGATCAGCGAATTCTGATAGTTCTGGCCGGGTCCCGGATGCCAGGCGTTGTCACCAGCGTCGACAACGTAGGACTGCTCCGGCATCATGACCGTCAAGGTCCGAGAAGTGCCGTCCGGACACGATACGTCCGCCTGCACGCTTGCGCCTTGCCACTGCCCATACGGCCCAAAGTAAGTGCTTGTGGGCTGCGAACCTACCGGCACCGTTATAGTTGCTGCCTGGTGATTGCCCGGCATGGAGACTTCGTACCCGGCATAAAGCGTGTCACCGGTATTGATCGGCAGTTGGGGACCGGGCGTGGAGAGAACTACGGTGGCGTCTCCCGGGACCCAATCGTTCTGGAAGACCGGGTTGTTGGTGCCCCACCAATCCGTCCAACGGGCCGCGTCGATGTTGTTAAACGGCGTGACCTTGGTCTCCGTGTTTGCAGTAGCGTCATCAAACAAATACTTGCGTACCCAAGAGTTGATCACCGGCACCTGAATTGCCGGCACCGAGCAGTGGCCGTGTGCGCCGTCGATGAAGAAGCCGAAGCGGTCTCCAATACCGAGCGTCTCGTAGATCTTCTGGGTTGCGCGCGACGAGATCGTGTTGGCGCGATTGGAAAGCCAGAAGTAATCGGTGTTGCCCGTCTGTAACAGCGCACGGGGAGCGACCATCGCCATCAACTCGTGATGGTCATGCGGAAGTTTGTAGACATCGTTGCCCCAGAACTTCCACATCTGGCTACCGAACCAGTTGGTGTCGGTGTGGTCCAGGTTTTCCACCACATTCTCGGCTTCAATCTGGGTCGAGGTACGCCAGGCCGGTGCTCCACCGCCGCCGTTTTCCTGAGCGACCGTGAGAGCAATGCGCTCGTCGAAAGCGCCGGCGTATAGAGCCATCTTCCCGGCATACGAACAACCGGTCACCATAAGCTTGCTCATGTTGATCGGCAGCGGGTTCGTCGCCTGCTGGGTCGCGATCTTCATGCCGTCAATCACGCGGCTCACGCCCCAGGACCAAGCGGCATACTGCCCCGAATTTGAGCCATCGGGGAAACCGTTGGCTGCATTGCAATTCGACGCTGCTGCCATTCCCGCGCAAAACTCGGGATAGAGTTTGTAGAAATTGTCAGTCCTTCTGGCCCCGCCATATGTCGTGGTCGAGTTATGCGGGAAATCACAACTTGCGATCGGCAGGCCGGTGAAAACCGATGCTCCAAGGCTGCCCGTACCCAGGTTTGAGCTGCCGGCAGAACCGGTCATCGGGATAATCGCCGGGAAACCGCCGTCGGGCGCCGCTACGCTTGGAATGTAGCAGCGAGTCGTGATGGTTGCCGTGACATCGGCGCCGTTAACGTTTCGGGTAACGTTGATCACAAGCGTGCCACGGGTTGGCGCCGTGGCTGGCGTGTAAGTGGCTGTGATGGTGCAATCGTGACAATCAGGCTTGGGGCCAAGCTCGTACTTCTCCATGGCCGCCTTAATCTCGTTGCGCCGTTGTTCCCAACTTGCGAACGAGGTGTCGCGCCTTCCGTCCGCGAAAAAGACGAACGGGTCCGGCAACGGCCGGATGATCGGAAGATGAGCGAAATCCGGGAACGCTGGTGCCTCGAAGCTCGCACCTGTATTCTCGACGTTGTAAACGAGGGGGATTGAATCCTGCGCGAACGCTGCCACGCCCGCAGCTGACACGAACAGCAGCAACATCAGCAAAACATGAGCTGCAGTACTTCCAGGGTGATGCTGACCTTTCATAATTGCTCCTCTTTGGGTTACGGGGCCCAAAGCCGCGAGCACACGGCTCGCGACGAGAGAACAGATTTTGTTTGACAGCACAACTAAATAGACTCGCGATTTCCGGTCCTAAGGCCTTCATTCATACTTTCTTGAACGGCGGTGGGAGACCGTTAACCGCGACCGCCTGCTTCTAACGTTTACGGCGGACCAAGCCCAACCCGGCCAGGCCCATGCCGAGCAGCAGCATGCTTGCCGGTTCCGGAACCATAAAGCTGGCAGATTGGAAGGACGTTGCATCGGACGCGCCTGCGGCATCGCTGAACAGGATCGACGCCTGCACCAGGTACAGCGTCGTTCCTGGCGTGTTCGGCCCAGCGGTCACCGTGAACAACTCACCAGAAAAGAAATCACCCGGATTCAGGAACAGCGGAGTGTTCGCGAAGAACGGTGTGTCGTCAAACAACAACCCTGCTGGCGACGTGACGATCGAGATCCCGTCCAGATATACCGGGCCAACATTCGCACCAGGTGCCGTGATCGTGCCGGTGAAGGAAAGAGTGGTTCCGGTTGAGATAAGCGCCGGTTGCGGGTCGAGCACAAACGTCAGGCTATCGGCGCGCGCAAGAGGAGCCGAAAGCACCACACCCGCCATCAGCACCATCAAAAAGAGAGTCACTATCGATTTGCGATTCATAATGTTCCCTGTCGTTTCTTTCTCCAAAGTGAATGCAGGTTCGCGCGCTTGTCGCTTGCGAATGGCCTGCTGTAGTGCGAACTGCCCCGTTGGTTCGGTCCCGCGTGCTTTAGTTTGATACCCAAATTAAACAGTGCGAAAGACTATACCTTTGTTTCTCGTTGTCAACCGAAAAATACAAATCTGGGTCGGATACCGCGACCGACAGGGTGCTCGTCTAAATCGATTTTGCAATTACCGCTCCAAGTGTCGCCGAGAGCGAAATCAACAACTTGCAACCGATTTGTGACGGGCAAACTAACAATGTTTGCACTTCGTGGGAACAAAAGTTTTCTTTCTCGCGTGATCCCCGTGCACCAACACGGTTAAGCTAACCCTCGGCGTTACGGCCGCCATTCGCGGACAGAAACGAGCGTCGCCTGGACGCATATCAGTGCTTGACAGCAATGGATCACATGCATATAGTTTCCGGCGCGAACTAAACGATTGTTCGCCATCTCGGTTAGAACATTTCTTTTTTCTGACCTGCGCAGCTCCGTTGCAAGCCGACGGGAGCGCTAACTTGCGGTACGCGCTGAGCACGCTTCGCCACTGACGCCAAATTCCTAAGGGAGCCTCACGTGAACCAGGCCACTCCGGATAGTTCAGACCATGAACTAACTCTGACGGTACAGGTTTGCGAAGCAGTTCCCCTCCCTGCACGAAGTTCACCGCAACTACTGCCGCGACGGTGCAACTGGCTTTGCCATGCTTCCTACACGCGTTACGCGTCCGAACCGCCCTTGCAAGAGCACTCCCTTCCGTTCAAGAGAAATCAGGACATACATACAGAACAAACTCAGGAGAATCATCATGTTCAGGGTCCAAAATACCTTTCATCGCGTCACACCACTCTTGTCGGCTGTAATACTGCTGGTCTTATCGGCTCTGGCAGTCCCTGCATTCGCGCAAGACAGCATTCCTTTGGTTTATAACGTCGAGAACACAGGTGCGGCTTTCCAGGCGCCTGGCTTCCCGGATTTCGCCCATCTACCGATTATTCGCCCGTTACCAGATCCGTTCCGTTTTTATGACGGAACGTACGACACCTCCTTCAGCAACTGGGAGAGGCGGCGCAACGAAGTGAAAGCCGCCATCGAGAAGTACGAGATTGGCCCGAAGCCTGATTGTCATGACTGCGCGATCGCAGCTACCTACACCCCAGCGGCGGCAGGATCGAACGCCGGAACGCTGCAGGTGATCGTTACGCGCAACGGCAAAACGGTTACGTTGAACTCTCGCGTCTACATTCCGCAGGGAATGGGCAACGGACCATACCCCGTGTTAATTCCTATGTCGCTCGCATTCCCGCCGTTCTTTGTTCCCCCAATTCCGAACTATGGAAGCATGCCGGCCAGCGTCTTCTCGACGCGCCCGATCGCGACGATCGACTTTTTCCATAACGACGTCACCAACTATTGTTTCTTTGCACCATGCAACTTCTCGGGCGACCCGTTCTACCAGATGTATCCTGAACTTTGTGCTGGTACATCGTGCAGTGGGACGAGCAACTCGGGCCAGTACGCCGCCTGGGCCTGGGGCGTGAGCCGACTCATCGATGGCATCGAGATCGCCACGCATCAGTCGGTCAATCCGCTGCCCATCGACCTGAAGCGCATCGCGGTAACCGGCTGCTCCTATGCGGGCAAGATGGCGCTCTTCTCCGGGGCGCTCGATGAACGGATTGCCCTTACGCTTCCCCAGGAAAGCGGTGGCGGTGGCGCAACAGCGTGGCGTGTGTCGCAAGAGATTGAGGCCACCCGTGTTGTCGAGAGCCTGACACGCACCGATCACAACTGGTTCGCTGGACAGTTGTTCGAGTTCAGCGACAACAACGTGTACAAACTCCCGTATGACCATCACGAATTGTTAGCCATGGTGGCGCCTCGCGCCCTGTTGGAAACCGGCAACACCGATTTCCTCTGGCTCTCAAACAAGGCCAACTACGTTGCAGCCCGTGGAGCACAGAAGGTCTACAACACGCTTGGTATCGGAGACCGGTTTGGCTTTGTCATCGATGGCGGACACGGACATTGCCAGGTGCCGACCTCTCAGAACCCTGCGATTGCGGCCTTCGTCGACAAATACCTCCTCGGCGATACGTCAGTCACAACGGATGTGCAGGTTCATCCATATGGGTCGTTCGACTACGCTCGCTGGATCGAGTGGTGGGGGAGCAACAATCCGAAGTTCCCGCGCGATTGGAATCCTGGAAACGGCACGCTGGTCGCGTTCATGAATCGGCCGCTCGACATCGGTGTGGGCGATAACGTTCTGGCGGGATATGGCCTCTACCTGGACGGTGCTCACCCGGACGCGACAATCGACGTGGCCGGAGCAACGGTCCAGACGGATATCTCCTGTCCGGATGGCAGCTCCTATACGCTGACCGTTCCGCTGCCTGACCAGTCCTACTCAATCCCTACCCTCGACAACGCCTGGTACCCATCACCGAATCAGAAGAGCACGTCGACCTATCAGGGATCGGTGGCGAACATCTCGACAGCCGCTTGCAGTGGTGGACTTGCGAAGAGCAGCTACTTCAGCGCGTTGGGAAAACAAGCCACATCGGGAGCCGGAAATCCGGCAGGACCGGGTTTCACCAGCACCGATACCACTGATCCTCTTAACGTAAGGTTCCACTGCACGACTGATGGCGCCACTGGCGCCGGCGGAAGCTGGAGCCCAACTACAACCGTTAAGTACTAACCGCAAACTTGTTGTGCTGTGCAGAAGGCCCGCTTACACGAGCGGGCCTCTTTTTGCGGCGTATTGTCGGAGCTTGTCACTGAATCCAAACTCCAGATGAGGCATCATTAAGGTAGAGCCGGGAGTCGCCGAAAGGCCACACTCGACCTCAGCAGGCCACGCGGGCTTGAGCGTGACGACTCCCGGCACACACCATCTTCGTGCGTAAACCTTCTCGGGGATCTCCGTTCACAGAATGGCCCTTGCACTCTGCACTACTCGCATCGGTTTTGAAGCTGATAGAGTAATCGTTTACTCAGGCTGTTCCGTGGAGAAATCGAATGACTCTACCTCGCCCTTACGGGTTCACGCGAGCCTTAATCGTTCTCACCCTGAGCCTGGCCTTCACCACGAATGTTGTGGCGCAAGCCGTCAAACTGACAGTCGATACCTCACGTCCGGGGGCGACGATCGATCGCAACCTCTTCGGCCAGTTTGCCGAGCACCTCGGGCTAGGGATCTACGAAGGTGTGTGGGTGGGGCCGGATTCGAAGATTCCGAACACGCGCGGGATTCGCAATGACGTCGTTGCTGCCTTGAAGGAGCTCAAAGTCCCGAACGTTCGATGGCCCGGCGGATGCTTCGCCGACGAATATCACTGGCGCAAAGGCATCGGCCCACTCAATCAAAGACCTGCAACTCTCAATCCGAACTGGGGCGGCGTTATTGAACCGAACACCTTCGGCACGCACGAGTTCATGGACTTCGCGGACCAAATCGGCGCCGAAGCCTATATCTCCGTGAACGTCGGGTCGGGTACTCCTGCGGAAGCGGCGGACTGGTTGGAATATCTCACCACGAATCAGCCGACACAGCTCGCGAAAGAGCGTGCGGCGAATGGGCATCCGCAGCCGTACAAGATCAAATATCTCGGGATAGGCAATGAAAGCTGGGACTGCGGCGGAAACATGACGCCCGAGTACTACCTGGATCAACTCAAGATTTACAGCCGCTTTGTCCGCAACTTCAATCCAGCGCAGCAGGAAAAAGACAAGATGCTGAAGATCGCTGTCGGGCCGGGTGGAATCGAGCCTCGCTGGACCGAATGGACCGAAACCATCATGAAGGCGTACGAGAAGCATACGTGGAGTTGGGATATCGATGGGCTCTCGATGCACAACTACACGGTGATCAAATGGCCGCCGGCATACAAGTCTGTCGGGTTCGGCGAAACTGAGTATGCCGAGATCCTGAAAAAGACCCTGGAGATGGATGACCTGATCAAGACTCATTCGGCCATCATGGACAAGTACGACCCGCAGAAAAAGGTCGCGCTCGTGGTCGATGAATGGGGCGCCTGGTACGAGAAATTGCCCGGCACAAAGGAAGGTTTCCTGATTCAGCAAAACAGCCAGCGCGACGCCGTTCTCGCAGCCCTGAATCTGAACATCTTCGCCCGTCATGCCGACCGTGTGCGCATGGCCAACATCGCGCAGATGGTCAACGTGCTACAGGCGATGATCCTGACCGACAAAGAGAAGATGGTTCTTACGCCGACGTATCACGTATTCAAGATGTATGTGCCATTTCAGGATTCCACTTTCATTCCTGTCGCGTTCGACGCTGGGATCTACAAACACGGCGAGATCACTTTGCCGCGCGCAGATGCCATTGCGGCCAAGGACAAATCCGGCAAACTGTGGCTGGCCATCACGAACCTTGATCCAAACCAGACGCTCGAAATCGAGGCGAATGTCGGCGGCAAGGCAGCGAGTGGCGAAACTCTGTCGGCCCCGAAGGTGGACAGCGTGAACACTTTCGATGCGCCCGAAACAGTTTCGCCAAAACGCTTCTCTATAAAGATACAAAATGGAGCACTGTCTCTGAAACTGGCGCCCGCGTCCGTAACAGTCGTCTCGGTACAATGAACGCGTGCGATTGCTCAGGGCCTTACGTTCGGTTGTAGAAAAGGTCGTCCCGGATCGAATACTTGCACCCTTGATGGCCGAGCGCTCGCGACGCCATCAGGTGCAATATCTTCGCAATGAGGGTTTCATCGCGCTCGCGGACACTTTCATTGCGCACAATGGCCTCGAAGTGAAACATGGCCCGTTCAGGGGCATGCGCTACACGCTGCCTGCAGCACGTCATCGCATCGTAATTCCAAAGCTCCTCGGATGCTACGAGCGAGAACTGCACGGTGTCGTTACACAGGTTCAGCAAGGTGACTACGACGTCATCGTGGATGTCGGGTGCGCGGAAGGCTATTACTCGACAGGCCTTGCGCTAACAACAAAGGCCAAGGTCATTGCCTTCGACGCCGAACAGATTGAACTTGCGCACGCGCGAGAAATGGCAAGAGAGAATCGAGTCGAGGATCGGATCGAGTTCCGTTCCTGGTGCAACGCCAACGCTCTCATCGAGATTGCTCGCGCATACCGACGCCCGTTTCTCCTTTCCGATTGTGAAGGCTATGAAGTTTCGCTTTTCACCCCGGAAGTAATCGCCGAACTTCGACACGCCGATCTTCTGATCGAACTGCATGGCGACGCGAAGCCGATCTTCATGCTTCGTTTTGCGCAGACTCACCGAGTGGAAATCATCTGCTTCAACGGCGACAACCGTGGCGATTACGAGCAACTGAAGACCCTTCCGCCTGACAAACGTGCTCAGGCAGTCAGCGAATTGCGAAGCGCGCAGGAATGGCTGTGGGCACAACACATCTCCGACTGAACTGTGCGCTTAAGCGGACTTCATTTCTTGTTTAGGACAATTCGAGATCGCTGCAATCGCAGTGCCGTATTACGGAGCAAATCTGCTTTACGATCTCTTTACGAATCCGTGCGCGACTTGTGAAAAGTCGGAGTGTTAAAGCGATTGAGGTTGCAAGATGCACGGATCGCGCAAGATCGTTTGGATCACTTCTTCGCTGATATGCGTTGCGATCCTTGCAGCCGGAATTCTTCACCTCACGCATACCTGCCAGCTATTTGAGAAAACCGGCTCGGAAGTCGGTTGCACTTTGTGCACGCTCTCATTTCAGATTCTGATCCCGCAAGTACTGACGATGGTCACGCTCGTGCTGATAAGCAGACAGCAAGGCGTTGCGATTCTTTCTTCTTATACGACACGCTATTTTGCGCTGCCTTGTTCGCGGCCGCCGCCTAGCAATTCCTGATCGCACTGTCCTCAGAAACATCAACTCAGGAGGATTCAATCTCCTGTCGTGCGCGTGCGGATATGACCGCACTCAGAAAGGAAATTGTTATGTCCCGCGTAATGAGAATTGCTGCAGTGTTCGTTGCCGTCCTGGCGATGACGTACATAGCGGTCCCGGCGAATGCCCAGGCCGTAGACAACGTAAAAGTTCACTTTGATCACCCGGTTGCTGTTCCCGGCCAGGTACTCGCTTCCGGAGATTATGTGTTCCACGTGATGGACCCATGGTCCGCGGTCAACACGGTCCTGATTCGATCGGCTGACAATAACCGGTACATCGGCTACTTCCACATGGTTCCGACGGAGCGCAGTACGGATGCGAAAACTGAGGTCGTGCTGAACAGCCCGGATGCAATTGGATTACGTACTGTCCGCGACCTGTTCGTGGCCGGCAACCGCCAAGGACTTGAATTCAAGTACTCCCGCGGCGATGCGTCGAAGCTCGACCAGATGGCCACGAATCTTGGCTATGGCGAAACGGTCGCGAACGGCTTTTAAGTTTACCCCCTGTTTAGCCCCCTGGGCCCACCGTAAAAAGTGGGCCCGATTTTTTGGTGCGCCGAAATTACTTCGGCTGCTTCTTCCCTTTTATCTTGAGCTCAATCATCTGCCCGTCGAAGTTCTGGACGGTCATTACTTTGGCTTTCTCATCCACCTTCGCCGGTAGTTCTTTGTTGATGGTCCAGTCCATAAAGGTCTTCACCGGACCGCTCGCCTCGCACATGTAGAGGATGTCGCCGATGCGCATCGACATTTTGTAGCGGTCGGAGTTTTCGGGATGCTGTACGCTGGCCGCGAGCTTTTCGAAGGACACGACTCTCGCAGTCTGGAAGCCTTCCTGAGCACAAGCAAACACAGCGATGAAGACCATGATGCAAGACAGCGCTGTTAGCCGTTTATTCATCTATGTCTCTCCTTGAGGTCGAAAAGTATACGGGCTCGGCACAAGGCGGGCGAAAGAAAAAGGCGCGCTATCATCGAGCGCGCCATGGGTGCGACAACAGGAGGGTTCGTGGCTAACTGGCTTTCAGCTTCTTAACAGCTTCGGGTCTCGCGAAAGCATTCACCGGACTATGGCTGTTGTTGGCCATCACCTTCTGCCAGTACTCCTTCGCCTTGACGGCGTCGCCGGCTTTCTCGTGCGCCTGTGCCAGCATCATCAGGATGAATGGATCCTGCTGATTTGCTTTCTCCAAGTCGGCAATAGCGTTCTTGTAATCGCCACCGTAGTAGGCAACATACCCCGTGAGATAGGGCAAGAATTCAGCCTGTTGGGGATTGTTGGCCTTTTCGAGCGCGGTTTTGGCGGCCGCTACATCTTCCTGGACCTTTGCCTTATTTCCTCGACGGGCGGCGATACGCGCCTGCGCGTGCTCGAAACGAAACTTCCAGAGTGCCTTGTCCGTGTCCTTCATGTCCGGCTTCCGCAGGGCAGTCTTGTAACCAAGCCGGTACCATTTGTCAGCGCCGTCAATGTCACCCGACTCCAGCATGATGCGAGCGAGTTCATTGGCGACGCCGGCTGCACCTTCGAAGTCGTTTTTCGCGAGGGCAGAGTCAAACGCCTGCTTGTGGTACTTTTCGGCTTCCTTCGCTTTTCGCTCGAACGCGTACGACACGCCCATGACGCGCAGCGCACGATTCTTCTGCTCCGGTGAAGCCAAGTCAATCGCCTTCTCCAGGTGCTTGCGGGCTTCGGCGTAGTCTCCCTTGAGATCGAGGGCCATACCGGATTCGAGGTGAGCTTCGTAGAGATTCGGGTTCTTCTCAAGCGCCTGCTGATACAGCTTCAGCGCTTCATCCTGTTTACCCTCGCTGTTTAGCTTTCTTCCCTGCTTAACGAGTTCAAGAGCCGGTTCAGATGGAGCCGACGTTTGCGGCGGGGCCGCCTGCGCCACACAAACCATAGTCACAAGGACCATGGCCATCCCTAGAGCAATTCCAGGAGCAAATTTCATGGGCGGGATTATAGCTGCCGGCGCGACGCTCGTGTAGCGGAGGGGATGAACAGAAAGGGCGTCGCCCAAAGGCGACGCCCCAAATCGACCTTCGAGACTATTTCTTTAACAGCATCTTGGCCTGCTTCACTACATTCTCCGCCGTGAACCCGAACTGCTTGTAGAGTTCCTTCAGCGGAGCCGAAGCACCGAAGTCGCTGCGCGCGATGATCACTCCGTCAAAGCCGACGAATTCACGCCAGCCGAGGTTTGTGCCGGCTTCAATCGCGATGCGCGCCCGCACCTTCGACGGAATCACCGATTCGCGGTACTCCGGCGACTGCTTCTGGAACAATTTCATCGACGGCATGCTGACCACTCGGCTCCGAATCCCTTCGGCTACCAGTTGCTCGTGAGCGGCGACCGCAAACTGTACCTCCGAGCCGGTCGCGATCAGCACGATCTCCGGGTCCTTCGAATCCGCTAACACGTAGGCTCCCTTTGCGACTCCTGCTGCGCTCGCGTACTTGGATCGGTCTAGCGTCGGTATCGCCTGGCGAGAAAGGATCAACGCCACCGGCGTGTGCGTCTGTTGCATCGCAACGCGCCAGCATTCTGTTACCTCGTTAGCATCGCCTGGTCTCAAATCGATCATGCGAGGAATCGCGCGAATGGACATGATCTGTTCAATCGGCTGGTGCGTGGGCCCGTCTTCTCCGAGGCCGATGGAGTCGTGCGTGTAAATGAAGATGACGGGCTGATCCATCAGAGCAGCCAGGCGTAGTGTATTGCGCATGTAGTCGGAGAAGATGAGGAACGTAGCGCCGTAAGGACGCAGCTTCGAAAGGGCCATGCCATTGAGAATGCCGCCCATCGCGTGTTCGCGGATACCGAAGTGCAAGTTGCGTCCGTGGTAATTGTCCGCGTCAAACGAGTTGCTCTCCTTAATCAAGGTCTTCGTTGAAGGCGCAAGGTCGGCGGCTCCGCCAACCAGCCATGGGACGTTTTTGGCGACCGCATTCAGAACCACACCACTGGTTTCGCGCGTCGCTTTGCCTTTCGCATCCGCCGGAAACGTCGGCAGATCTTTGTCCCAGCCGGACGGCAATTCGCCGCGCTGCATGAGTTCAAACTGCCCGGCAAGTTGCGGATTCGCCTTCTTGTACTCCGAGAATTTCTGGTTCCATTCGGCTTCCCATTTCTGCCCACGATCGACGGCTTTGCCCATATAGTTTCGGACTTCTTCCGGAACCAGGAAGTGCGCGTCCTCAGGCCAGCCGTACGCTTTCTTGGTAAGGCGAATCTCTTCCTCTCCGAGCGGCTCGCCGTGTGCTGCGGCAGTGTCGTGCTTGTTGGGCGCGCCCCATGCAATGTGGGTATCGACAATAACGAGGGTCGGGCGCTCGGTTTCCTTTTGCGCAGTCTTGATGGCGACGTCCAGCAAGGCGAGATCGTTGACTTCACTCACGCGCAGCACGTTCCAGTGGTAACCAAGGAAACGCGTTCCTACGTCTTCCGAGAAGGCCAGATCGGTGTTGCCTTCAATGGTGATGCGGTTATTGTCATAGAACCAGATCAGGTTCGAGAGTTTCAGGTGTCCGGCGATTGAGGCAGCCTCGCCCGAGATGCCCTCCATCAGGTCACCATCGCCGCAGATGGTATACACGCGATAGTCGATGAGCTTCTGGCCGTCTTTGTTGAACTGCGATTCCAACCAACGCTCGGCGATCGCCATACCCACGGAATTGGCGCAACCCTGTCCGAGTGGACCGGTGGTGGTCTCAACTCCGGGCGTCAGTCCATATTCCGGGTGACCGGGCGTTTTGGATCCCCACTGCCGGAAGTTTTTTATTTCATCGAGAGACAGGTCGTATCCGGTGAGATGCAGCATGGAGTAAAGCAGCATCGAGGCGTGCCCGTTGGAGAGGACGAAGCGGTCGCGATTCGCCCAGTTCGGGTTCTTCGGATTGTGCCGAAGATAACGGTCCCAGATCACATAGGCGAGCGGTGCCAGTGACATCGGCGTTCCCGGATGGCCGCTGTTTGCCTTTTGGACGGCATCCATGGAGAGCGTGCGGATGGTGTTGATGCATTGCAGTTCGAGCTTCTCGCCTGGTTTATCTTCGCTCGTCGGTCCACGTTTCGCAGCGGAAGCGGTATTCGCTTCCACCATATTCGCGGTTGCTCCCACGCGTGATTCGCCTGCACTGTTCGACATCTTGTTCACCTTTCTATGAATGCGTAATCGCCTTTTTGTATATGACGGTCGCGTCAAACGCAAGGAACCGACGCCACAAAACGCCGACAGCCGCACAATCGCGCGGCTGTCATTCCCACTTCTAGCCCGAAATCCGGCGCTATTTCAGCGTCACCAATTTGTCCACCAACTCGGAGTAATCGGTTTTTTCGATGCCATGAACCTTTTTGTTGAACTCGTCGATCTTGGACGAATAGTTCATGGAGCAGAATTTCGGCCCGCACATCGAGCAGAACGCAGCCTTGTAATAGTCGCCACCGGGCAACGTCTCATCGTGCATGGACCGAGCCGTCTCCGGATCGAGTGACAGGGCAAACTGCTTTTCCCAATCAAAGGTGTAACGAGCGTAGCTGAGCGCGTTGTCGCGATCCTGCGCTCCGGGACGATGACGCGCAACATCGGCAGCATGTGCCGCGATTTTGTACGCGATAATGCCGTCCTTCACGTCCTTCTCATTCGGAAGCCCGAGGTGTTCTTTCGGCGTCACGTAGCAGAGCATCGAGGCTCCGTACCAGCCGATCATGGCGGCGCCGATTGCGGATGTGATGTGGTCGTACCCAGGCGCGATGTCTATCACGAGCGGGCCGAGTGTATAGAACGGTGCGCCAAAGCAGTACTCGACTTCCTTGTCGACCTGGTCCTTGATCTTGTCCATCGGCACGTGCCCGGGGCCTTCGATCATCACCTGCACGTCTTCTTTCCAGGCCTTTGCGGTCAGTTCTCCGAGCGTCTTGAGTTCGGCGAACTGGGCTTCGTCGCTGGCGTCGGCGATGCAGCCAGGGCGAAGTCCGTCGCCGAGCGAGAAGGAGACGTCGTATTTCTTGAAGATTTTTACGATGTCGTCGAAGCGCTCGTACAGGAAGTTCTGCTTATGATGGTGGGCCATCCACTGCGCCAGAATTGCGCCGCCACGGCTCACAATGCCGGTGATGCGCTTGGAGATCATCGGCAGGTACTGAATGAGCACGCCGGCGTGGATAGTCATATAGTCCACACCCTGCTGCGCCTGCTCTTCTATGACCTCGAGCATGATGTCGGCGTTCAGATCTTCGACGCGTTTTACGCGGGCGATGGCTTCGTAAATCGGAACGGTACCAACCGGAATCGGCGAGTGGCGAAGAATAGCTTCGCGGATTTCATGAATGCCGCCGCCGGTGGAAAGATCCATCACCGTGTCGGCGCCGTAGTGGACCGACGTATGCAGCTTCTTCAGTTCTTCATCTACGTTGGAGGTAACGGCGGAATTTCCAATGTTGGAATTGATCTTGCATTTGGCGGCGATGCCAATCGCCATCGGCTCGAGTTCAGGATGGTTAATATTGGCCGGGATGATCATGCGGCCGGCAGCCACTTCGTCACGAACGGTCTCTGGAGAAATCAATTCCTTCTGCGCGACGTACTGCATCTCCTCGGTGATCACGCCCTTGCGAGCGAAGTGCATCTGGGAGAAATTATGGTCGCCGATGCGTTCGGCTTCCGCCCGGCGCTTTGCTGTCCATTCCGCACGCGGCCTCTGAATCCAGCCGGATTCCCTGCCCGCGAGATTGCCGTTTCCGTTCGGGTTCGTCATTGAAAATCCCCTTTAGCTCTATAAAAACCATCATTATACGCTGCGTAAGTATAAGTCACATGGACCGGTGACACTTGACCCAACCTATTGTGCGAGTACAATTTAGTAGGTACCTCGAATGAGCAACCGATATATCCGCTTCGGTCTTGTGTCCGCCGTCATTATTCTCTCCCTCGGCTATCTCGCCTACACCGGCGTGCAGGAGAGCAAGAGCTATTACGTCACTATCAAGGAATTGAACACCATGGACGACAGCGCGCACAGCAAGAGGCTGCGCGTCGCCGGCAACGTAAAGCCGGGTTCCATCAAACGGCAAGGATCCAGGGTCGAATTCCTCCTCGAGGAAGAAGGACGCACGCTGCCCGTTGTTTATACGGGGACGGAAGTTCCTCCGGATACGTTCAAGGATTCCTCACAGGCACTCGCCGAAGGCAGCTACGGGCGCGACGGCGTCTTCCATGCCAAGCAACTCCAGGCCAAGTGCGCATCGAAATACGCTCCCCAGGAGCAGCAACAACAGCAAGGTGCTCCGGCAAGCCCGGTACAGACTTCGCAAAAAACCCAATAGGCAAAAATTGTGGAGGAGCCCGGGACGTGGTCCCGGGCTTTCCGTTTGGTGGTCGCGTTATGCAGCAGCTTCTCTGGTGCTCTCGCTCGAGAGCGCTTCCGACAATTTCTGCGCCGCCACTGAGATCGCAACCCTGGTCGCTGGAGTTTCCGAGATCGCGTTCAGCAGGGCGAAATCGTGAATCGTAGCAAGCGCGCGAATCACGGTTGTTTCGACTCCCGCCTCGATCAGCTTGCGCGCGTACCCTTCTCCTTCGTCGCGAAGCACGTCGTTTTCGTCGGTGATGAGCAGTGCTGGTGGCAATCCTTTGAGTTGTTCGGTGGTGGCAAGAATCGGAGAGGCGGTGATTTTCTTGCGGTCCTCCGGGTTGGGGGCATACGCATCCCAGAACCATGCCATGGCATTGGCAGTCAGCCATGGCCCGTCCGCGAACTGGCGATACGACTCAGTGGACATGGAAGCATCGGTGACGGGATAGAGCATCACCTGGTACTGGATCTCCGGTCCGCCGCGCTCTTTCGCGAGCAACGTGACAGCCGCGGTCATGTTGCCGCCCACGCTGTCACCGGCAACGGCTAAACGCGAGGAATCAAGCCCAAGTTCGGCCCCATGCTCAGCAACGTACTTCGTGGCCGCATACGCCTGCTCGATCGGAACCGGGAACTGCGCTTCGGGTGACGGAGTGTAGTTCACGAACACGAATGCGGCTTGCGTTGCGTTGGTGAGGTCGCGCAGCAGTCGATCGTGCGTGTGCTTGCTCCCAAGAATCCATCCGCCTCCGTGGAAGTACATCACCACCGGCAGAGGTCCAACACTTCCGATGGGACTGTAGATTCGGACAGACACTTCCCCGGCCGGACCTACAGGGAATGTGCGGTCATCGATCTCGGCCGGAAGTTTCTCAACCGGCCCGGACTGTGCGCCTTCGAGCACGCTTCGGGCGTCGGCGTACGAAAGCTGGTAAATCGGCTTGCCTCCCTGACTCGCGAGAGTGTCAAGGAACGCTTGTGTGGTGGGCTCCAGAATAGGTTTTTTTGCAGCAGCCATTGGTGAATCTCCTTTCAGGCTGTGGGTGCGATTGATTTATGTGTAGCTTTAGCTCGCCCGTGCCGCGCGGGTCGCGATAATAGGGGAAATGTGAAATTTCTTAACGGCGCGAATGCCGATGGCAATGAAGACCGCAAGCACCAGGAACTGCGCGATTGCAAACGGAGGCTCCGTCTGCTTCGGCGCCAGCGCCTTCAGGGAAGGAATCTTCGCGAAGGCCTGTACCACGGCGACGAAGCAGTTCAGGTATAGAGCGGTCATGCCGGTCACGATGTAAATCCATCGCCAACGTCCCGCTAGATGTTTTGCATAGAGCGCGAACAGGGCGATGAGGAGAACCACGAACGAGATAGCGCCGACAATGTGCGAGGGGAGAATCTTTTCCGCGGAAAACAGGTATCCGGTGAGGCTGGTTAGAACAGTGGTGCTCAGGAAGATCGCGGTCCATCCGGGAAGCCGTTTGCTGTTGAATAGCCCGTAGACAACGACGAAGCCTGAGGCGATCCCTGCAAGACTGATGACAACATGCAGGAGTGTGAAGGCCGAGAGCGATATGCCGAGAACCATGCTGCGCCTCCGTGCTGAACCAAGATGATCGCGGTTCCGGGTTCGATACATAAATTCGTTTTATGCTGTGGATGGGCGTTTTGGATGCGGTGAAGGGTTCGCCTGAAAGTGCACCGGTCCTGATTCAACTCTCCGCTACAATAGTCAGGAACTTCTTATCGTGACTTCATCGATCAACTCAGAGCGCGTTGTCTCGCTGGCCAATGTCGCGAGGCTTTACGGTCGTTTTGCGGCGCTGCGCAACGTCACCGCTGAGTTCAGCGGCTCGAAGCTCTATCTCATCCTGGGCGAGAACGGCGCGGGAAAGAGCACGTTGCTGCGAGTGATCGCTGGCCTGATTCGGCCCACACGGGGCGAGTTACTGGTTCTGGGCTCGAAAAACATTCGTGAAGTCGCACCGCAGTTCGGATACATGGCACATGCGTCCATGCTCTACGACGAGTTGAGCGGCATGGAGAATATCAAGTACTTCGCACGTCTGTATGGAATCACCGACTCCGCCGCTTGCGAGGACATCATCCGCAGGGTAGGCCTTGATCCCACCCTGCCGCGGCGCGTTGGACAGTACTCGCAGGGAATGCGCCAGAGAATTTCTCTCGCACGGGCAATCCTGCATCATCCGAAGCTCTTGCTCCTGGATGAACCGTTCTCGAATGTGGACGCGCAATCGGCACAGGAAATGGTTCGTCTGCTGGGTGAAATGCGCGATGCGGGCACCATCATCTTGCTGGTGACACACCAACCGGGACTGCTCGAGCACGTGGCCGACGAAGCTGTATTCATGAACGCCGGTGAGATTGTTTCCCGTCGAGTGATGCGAGCCGAGGTGCCTTCGTGACGTTTGCTACAACTCTGCGCAACAGCCTTGGTAAAGACCTCCGGCTCGAGTGGCGGTCGAAAGACGCCATCAACTCGATGTTGTTCTTCGCGCTGTTAGTGGTGGTGATCTTCAGCTTCTCGTTCGAGCTATCGGCCGAGGAGTCGAGGCGTATAGCAGGTGGACTGATCTGGGTCGCATTGTTGTTTGCGACCGTGGTAGCTCTCAACCAGACCTGGGCTCGCGAGTTAAGGAACCAGGTTCTTGACGTTTACCGGATCGCACCAGCGCCGCTCGAGTCACTCTTCCTCGCGAAGGTTCTTGGCAACTTCATATTCGTTTCGGTACTGGAACTGCTGATCACGCCTCTTTTCATCGTGTTCTACAACCTGCGCAGTGTGGGCCCGTGGTACTACCTGGTGATCGCAAGCATTCTGGGCAACTGGGCGTTGGTGGTAAACGGAACATTCTTCGGGGCGATCTCACTTCGGACTCGCAGCCGAGAAGTGCTGTTGCCGTTAATACTTTTTCCGGTCTCGATTCCTGCGTTGTTGGCCATGGTGAGTGCAACCACGGTAACGCTCACCGGTGAATCGTCACCGTACCTGTCGCTCGTATTTTTGGCGGTTTACGATATCGTGTTTACATTACTCGGGCTTCTTCTGTTCGAGACGGTGCTACAAGCTGAATGAAAACCAAGTTCGTAGTCTTCGCTCTTGTCACGCTTGCGCTGTTGTCGTGGGGACTGTACGAAGCGCTCGTGGGCGCTCCGACGGAAGCCACCATGGGGCACGTCCAACGAATCTTCTACTACCACGTCCCGTCGGCATGGGTCGGATTTCTGTGCTTTATCGCTAACTTTGTGGCGTCCCTGATTTACCTGAAAACCCGTAGCGCCAGGGTGGATGCGGTAGCCGTTTCTACCGCTGAAGTCGGCGTTGTCTTCTGCACCATCGTCCTGCTGACGGGGCCGATCTGGGCCCGGCCGGTGTGGGGCATCTGGTGGACCTGGGATGCGCGCCTCACTTCAACTCTTGTGCTGTGGCTCATTTACGTGAGTTATCTGATCCTGCGGCGCTATTCGGTCGGCGGCCCCAACCCGGTCCTCGCAGCGTCACTGGCTGTATTTGGATTCATCGACGTCATCTTCGTATATATGGCGATCCGTTGGTTCCGCACCCAGCATCCGCAACCCGTGATTGGTGGGGGTGAGAACTCCGGCATCGATCCCATGATGCTGAAGGCGCTGCTGATCAACTTCGCCGCATTCGCCGCGTTTGGATTCCTCGTGATCTGGTTACGGTACACGCTGGAGCGAGTGCGACAGAGAGTGGAGGAAGCACATGCGATGAAAGCGCTGGGGAGTGCCCGATGAAATTCTTGTATGCGGCTTATATCGTTACGTGGGCAGTACACATCGTGTACATCGCCATACTCGTGAGAGGCTTCCGCAAGGTGGAAGACGATCTTCGCGACCTGGAGCGTTAGTCTATATGTCGAGCGCCGTCACGCCGAACGCATCGATCAGATCGCAGGTATTTCGCGCGGCAACATTCAATCCGCTCGCTGCGGCAGGGCTCGTATTTATCTTCATCTTTGTTTGTTTCGCGCTGTTTGCGCCATGGATCGCTCCACAGGATCCCGCCTTCATTGATTTGCCATCCCGATTGATGAAGCCCTCGGCGCATCATTGGTTTGGGACCGACGAGCTCGGGCGCGACATCCTCTCGCGCATCATCTACGGCGCGCGCCTCTCGATGCTCGTCGGAATCGGTGTCGTCTCTGGATCTCTACTGCTCGGCCTGATCATCGGCTCGCTCGCCGGATACTACGGCGGAAGGCTCGACCGCTTCGTCAACGTCATCGTGATGAATGCCTTCCTATCGTTCCCCGGCTTCCTGCTCGCCATCGCCTTCGTTGCATTTCTCGGGCCGGGCCTGTTCAACCTGATCTTCGCTCTAATTCTGGGAGGATGGGTCGGCTATGCGCGTTTGGTGCGCGCGCAAGTGCTGGCCGTCCGCGAGCGCGAATTTGTGGAAGCGGCGCGGGCGCTTGGCGCAAGCGATCTGTGGGTTCTCGGCAGGCACATTCTTCCCAACATGATCCAGCCGGTTATCGTACAGGCTGCCATTGGCATGGCCGGCGCGATCCTCGCGGAAGCGACCATGAGTTTCCTGGGACTCGGAGTACCGCCGCCAACCGCAAGTTGGGGCACCATGTTGAATGACGGGCGATCACACCTCTTCGATGCGCCGCACCTTGTGCTCTTCCCCGCGGTCGCCGTCATGCTTGCGGTTCTGTCCTTCAACTTTATTGGAGATGCTCTGCGGGATTACCTCGATCCTCGAGCGAGGATCGAGGCAGGACTTTGATCAACGACGAGATGAACCGCGACTTCCTCCGATTACCCAGTCAATGGAGATCGAGCCTGCGCCCATAAAGATGAGCGCGAAAGCCATGGCGGCGAGAGCAAGTGGGAACTCGTAACCGCCCAGCAATCCCTGCTTCCAGTGAACCTTGAAAACTGCAACCAGCATGTTGATGCATACGGCAACAGCCGCAAATCGCGTAAGCAATCCCGCGACCAGCAACATGCCGCCTACAAACTCGGCTCCGGCAGAAAGATAGCCTAGCCAACCGGGCATTCCCATCGCGGCCACATTCCCCACGTGCCTCGACAATCCACCGAAGACCTTCCCATATCCGTGCCCGATCATGATGGCACCGAGAACGACGCGGAGCACAAGAAGCCCCAGCGGTTGGAGCCGATCCAAAAATTGCAGATTCAACAAACGGCCTCCCATTAAGTAATCGTAAAACTACTCCACGAATGCTTCGCGGTATTGAATTTCAATGCCACGTTCGGCCATTGCGGCCAGGAATGCCTCGGCCGAAACGTCACGCTCCTGCAAGAGCGCACCGCGTTTTTCTATCATGCCAGACGCCATCATTTGCACCACTACCGCCGCAGGCCAGGCAGTCGTGCGCATCATGGAGGTCATCTGAGTCGCCGGGTCAAAGCGATCCACGAGCGTGAAACTCAAAACTCGTTGCGGCTCCTTGTTCCGCCGAAACAGGCTGTGCTTCTGTTCGGAATGTGCTTCCACGCGCATCACCGTCAAATCGGGGTCTTTCCCGGCAAATTTCTCCAGGAACAACGATGTCGTCATCACACGTGGTGACATCTCGACGCCGTTGATCTTTCGCTTTTCGCTCGAGAACATGCCTAGATCGTAAAGTCCGCGGATCAGTTCGAAATGTCCCTTGTAGCGGAGCGTCTTCTCGAAGCATTCGCCGACTTTTCCGGCGAAGGTCTCGGGCAGCGTGGAGGTTCCGCCCGAAGTGTGGAAGGCATCCAGCGGCGGAAGCCCTTTAATTCGGAAGGTCTCGAGTTCGCTGAGAGGCTCAATCTTCTGAATTTTTCCTTTGCGAAGAACGTTGGCCGGCTCGCAGTACTCGTTGATCAATCCTTCCACGGAAAAAACCAATTGGTAATTGAACGGAGGCTTCGGGTTCTCAGGTAATCCGCCGACGTAAATTTTCAGAGCTTCCGCGCGACCACCGATCCGCCGCATCAGTTCTCCGGCCAGAATCGAAGCCATACCTGGGGAGAGTCCGCAGTCCGGAGCAAGAGCAACGCCGGCCTTTTCTCCCTTGCGGGACAATTCGAGCGTTTTGCGAACGACGACATTGTTTCCGCCGAGGTCAGCGAAGTGGCACTTGGCGCTGATAGCGGCCTTCGCAAGTCCCAGGTTATAGAAATACGGGACCGCCGACAGGCACGCATCGTGACCGCGCATCAGTTTGTACGCTGCGCGTTCACTGGAAGCGTCGACTTTCTCGGCCGCAATTCTCTTGCTGCCGATGAGCTTATTCAGGCGAGCAGCCGCCTCTTTCGCACGCTTGTGATCTGTATCGGCCAGAGTCACCGACCTGACGTCGGGGTTGCGCGCCATGTCATAAGCAGCTGCAGAGCCCATCATCCCGGAACCGATTACTAAGAGCTTCATATCAAGTCCGTTCGCACGAGAATTAGAAGCAGACATTCTCTATTGTCCGCTGCGGAAAGTCTAATTGCGTACAATCGATCCATGCCGGAAGAACGAATCCATGTGGTGCTGTATTGCCCGAAGTGCGAGCGTGAAGTCAGCGATCCGTTGATTTGCGGTGACTGCTCCGCTGTGATCTGCAGAGTCTGCGGCACGCCGCTCGAATCGCCCGACGAACTTGCCATGGGTTGATAACAAACCTGCCACCGCTCCGATTCATCTTTAACTGGACAATGTCCAATCCAGGAACCCCATCCAGTCCGGCCAGGGCCTACGATCCCTTTGCTGCCGTTTACCACCGCGATATCGCCGGACATTTCTACCGTAAAGCATTTCTCGCCATCGAGAAGCTGCTACTCTCCAAAATTCCCCGAGGCGGCGCAGTTCTGGACCTGTGCTGCGGATCAGGGGAGATGGCACGGGAGTTGTCGGCGAGGGGTTATCGGGTAGTCGGCCTCGATGGCTCACCGGAAATGGCCAAGATCGCCCGCGCGAACGCGCCACAAGCGAAGTTTTTCGTTGCCGATGCGAAATGCTTTTCCGCAGCCCCTGTCTTCGACGCAGTGCTCTCGAGTTTCAACAGTCTCGCTCATGCGCATGACGCGAACGAACTTCGACTCATTCTTCAGAATGCCAAAGCTGCGCTCAAGCCTCATGGTATTTTGCTCTTCGATCTGAGCATGGAGGAACAGTACGCGGCAAAGTGGCGCGGCTCCTTTGGTGAAGTGCACGAGGACGTTTCGTGGATTGTTCGGGCCAGCTTCAATGCTGATGCGAGACTTGCCCGCAACGACATTACGTTGTTCCGGAAGAACGGTACTTCATGGAAACGTGAAGATTTTTCTTTTTCACAGACCTGCCATTCGCGAACCGAGGTAGAGAACGCAGCACTCGCAAACGGATTCAGTCACATCGAATCGTTTGATGCCGAAAAAGATCTGGGAATCGAGAAAGAGGGCGGGCGGCGATTCTTTCGATGTCAGTAGCAAACCCACCCTGCCGTGGGGGACAAGGTGGGTTCCCATCAGATTACTTAGGGAAGACGCGATCAGCGATCGTATCCCGGTGGAATGTGGCGTTTTCTCGGGTTTGATTCCATCCATCCGCGTTCGAGGGTGCCGAGCGATCTGAGGCTAGATCCTGCCAGGAGTTGTATCTCGTAAGCGTCAGGAAATTCCATGGACCGCCCTCGAGATGTTGCATCATCACATTCCCGGTCTCAATTTTTCCGCCTGCTACAGGCGACAGAGTCTTCTCCAGTTGATCGCGGTGTCCTGGTGCCGCGCGATACGTGCTCACGATGTAAACGGCATTGGCAGTCTTCGAAGCGTTTTCGCCGATACCCATTTCCCGGGTGAAGTCCTTCCACGAGGGCCCGGCGACAAATGTGTCGCCATGCCATGCGCTCAGGTCGCGAACCGAAGGCGGAGTGGTGCTAGGCGAGGCATCTACAGTCGCCTTGGTTCCAAGGTGCTCGATAACGACGTAATCCCATTCATCGCCTTCCTGGTGGCGAAGAACAATAAAGTGGCCCGGCATGGGCGCGCTTGAGTCGACAGTCGCCAGTGCACGACCCAACTCAGCGGCTTTTCCCAGTGCGGCTTTTGTAAAGTGGACATGGTAGACATCTGTGTTAGCGGCGGGTTTGCTTGCGGGCGCCTGGGCCAGCATGACTGTGCTGAGCAGAACGGCCAAGCACACGTATTTGATTGATTTCACCGACTCCTCCAGTTATCGCTTTTGATTTTGCGAACCTTACCTGACCCATGAAGCCGGTATAGAAGTGTTTCAGGGGGAAAAGAAAGTGCGCGAAGTATAGCAGGCAGTGGGCGCAACACAACAAATATGTGAGTGCTATTTTTGTAGCAGTGCGATCCGGGCTATGGATGCACGGGCGCAATCACGCCTGCCGGAAGTTTGACCTTTGCTTCTTTCGGTTTTGCCAACCATGATTCAATTTGCGGCAGTGCCGCGCGTGCAACTTTCTCTCCGGCGGCGATCAGTTCTGGCGCGCGCTCGAAGCCGTCGTAGCTGAACCCGCGCACATCGGGCGTAATAATCACATCGGCGGCCGATTCCCATAGCCCGCACATCTTTTGCTGTGCGATGGAGAAGCATTGCCCGATGACGTCGAACACGTGGCGAGGGCCGCTCAAGTTCACCCAATGCGCGCTCAGGTAGACCCCAATCACTCGATCGGCGCCCATCTCCCGCAGCGGCACGGTGGGTACGGCGTGTCCGAGCAAGCCGTCGATCAAGAGCCGGCCATCGATGTTCACCGGTAGGAACATGCCCGGATAGGCGCAACTGGCGCGAACGGGTTCAATGAGATCGCCGGAGCGGAAAACAACCGCATCTCCCGTCACGAAATCCGTTGCAGTCACGGCGAGCGGAATCTTCAATTCCTCAAACGTGTGAACCTTCAGCATTTTTCGCAGGAAGCCCGACATCCGGTCGTTGGTCGCGATTCCCAATCGCGAAATTGTCCACCGCGCAAAATGCTTGAACCGAACGAGCGCCGCGATCTCTTCCAGTTCTTTCGCCGAAATGCCGCTGCAATATGCGGCGCCAATCACCGAGCCGACGCTGGTGCCGGCCACGAACCTGACCGGAATGCCTTCCTGCTCCAAAACCTTGAGTACGCCAATATGGGACAAACCCCGGGCAAAGCCGCCTCCCAGCGCGAGGCCAATCGACGGTTCTTTCGTTGGTTGTGTTGGCTGGATAGGGCTTTGGCGTGTATGACCGAACTGCCGGGCAAATGCTCCGATGCCACGTGCGACTTTACCTATCTTGTTCAAGGTCGCCGGGACCCCACATCCCTCTTTATACGGCGAATTACAATACGTTAGGATGCTGTGCTCCACTGGAATGTTTCAGCACTGCATCACTTTGGTACCCAAACAGCGCCAGCGTTTGGCGCCAAAATGTGCCAGTGTTGCGGAAAACGCGGGATTTCGGGCATGATTCGAGAATTTTCAGCCGGAGGAGTCGTGGTCCGGCGAATGAAGCACCGATGGTGGGTCGCAGCCATTGAGCCGCAAGGACGCCGCAGCCCAGCAGCCAAGCCGAGCCCTCGCGAATCGACGCTTGCCCTGCCGAAAGGCGCGGTAGATGCCGGGGAAACCGCCGAACAGACCGCTCTGCGCGAGGTTCACGAAGAGACCGGCGTTATCGCTGAAACGATCGAAAAACTCAAGGACATCAAGTATTACTACATTCGCAGTTGGGGCGATCACCAGCGGGTGTTCAAGATCGTCAGCTTCTACCTCCTGGCCTACAAAGCCGGCAAACTGGGCAATATCTCGCCGGAAATGAAGAAAGAAGTTCGGCGGGCCCTGTGGATCCCTCTGGAAGATGCCGGCAAGGAACTGTCGTATCCGGGCGAACGCGATGTTGCACGGCTCGCAGCCGAATGGGTACTCGGGCACCCAGAACTCGAGGATCGTTTTGCACCGGGCGGTGCGAAGGCTGCCAAGGCGGCCGACCCAAATCCGGAATAATCACACGCAATTGTGACGGATGCACTTGCGCTTTCATCAAAATATCGATCGTGGTTACCGTCGTAACTTACTGATTCCCAAAGATTTATTTCACTTTTCGTATTGACAGTGGATGCAATTAACCCTAAGATAAGTTCAATTAAATAAGGCGCGCGTCGTTGCCATCCTCACCCCACATCTTCTTCGGCGCGCGCCGCTTCTGTTTTTAGGGCGCTTTCGCCGACTGAACTTCCCTTTTAGCTCTTACGTATCTGCGACTTAGGCACTGCTGTTCTCATCTTTGTAGCAGCGGTCTTTACACATGATCCTTAGGTTACTCATCGTCATTCTGGTTTTTGTACTTTCCTATCTTTCCCAGAGGTTCTGGTTCAAATCCCTTTGGAGGGCCACCGAACGGTGCGTCCCCTGGAAGCGCCGAGTTCTGCGAGGGCTGGTCGTTGCGGCCCTCACGCTGGTGATACTCAGCTTTTCCGAGCGTGTCGTTGGCCGCTACTGGCTGCCGCGCGTCGGGGTTCTGCAGGACGTCACGGCTCTTACTCAGCTCTGGCTGTTCACCTCACTTTTCGCTTTCCTGTTGTTCGGACTGGTCAGGCTGATCGAGACGGCCTGGTTCAAATCGAAAGATCTTCTGACGCGCACCAAGCCGTCTGGGCCTGCCGATCACAACCGCAGAGCTTTCTTCCGTTACGCGGCCCGGACGGCGGCCGCCATCCCCTTGGTGGCGGGTATCTACGGCTTCGCCTCGGAACGTTTTCGCTTCCGGGTCCGTGAGGTGAACGTCCCGCTCCAGGATCTGCCAAAGGGCTTAGACGGCCTTCGCATTGTCCAGATGAGCGACATCCATGCCGGCGATTACATGCCCATCGACGAACTCCGGCGCGCCGTGGACATGGCAAATAACCTCCGTGGGCACATCGCCGTTATCACCGGTGACTTTGTTTCCAACGAACACGATCCGCTCGACCATTGCATCGCGGAACTGAGTCGGCTCAAGGCGCCTTTGGGCATCTGGGGATGCAACGGCAATCACGAGATTTACGCGAAGGCCGAAGAACGCTCGCAGGCATTGTTCCAGCAGCACGGCATGACCCTGCTCCGGCAGGAAAACCGTCAGATCGAATTCAATGGAGCAAAGTTCAACTTGATCGGCGTGGACTATCAGCGCGACCAGATGGTCGCCGGTCCCAAAATGCCGATGCTCTACGACGCCAATTCTCTCGTGCGGCGAGACATGCCGAACATTCTGCTCTCCCACAATCCCAACAGCTTCAACCGCGCGGCGGAGATGGGAATCGAACTGAGCCTGGCCGGTCATACACACGGAGGACAGGTGAAATTCGAGATTCTCGACAAGAACATCACTCCGGCACGTTTTATTACCGACTTCCCCGCGGGTCTGTTCGATTTACCTCTGTCCGGCAGCTCTGTTGCATCCAACCTGAAGCGGTCATTTCTGTATGTGAATCGCGGGCTTGGAACCTTCGCCTTACCGGCGCGGCTGGGTGTGGAACCGGAGATCACGCTTCTGACGCTGAGAAGCGTTTGAGCCGCAGAAATTGCGGCGTTAGAGCAGTTTGCTAGTAGTCCCACTTCTCGCGTGTTTCGGTTGACGAAACCACCTCCAAGCGATTTCACTAGTTCGCATGGCCGTGGGGATGAACTTGAAACGCATTGATAAAGTTGCTGTCCTTGGCGCCGGAACGATGGGTGCGCGCATTGCTGCTCACCTGGCGAATGCCGGCGTTCCCTCTTACCTGCTCGACATCGTGCCGCCCGACGCCGACGGTCCTGCCCGCAATAAGATTGCGCAGGCCGGACTGGATGGTGCGATCAAATCGAAGCCCGCGGCATTCTTCGAGCCCTCTCTCGCCAAGTTGGTGAAGGTCGGCAACTTCGATGACAACCTGAAATGGCTGTCCGAATGTGATTGGGTGATCGAAGTCGTCGTCGAGAACGTGGAGATCAAGCGCTCCCTCTTGCGCAAGGTCGAACAGGTACGCAAACCCGGAACGATCATCACCACCAATACCAGCGGACTACCCGTGGCCAGCATCGCCGAAGGATTCTCGGAAGACTTCCGGCGCATGTGGTTCGGCACACACTTTTTTAATCCGCCGCGCTATATGCGCCTGCTGGAGATTATCCCCACGCCGGAATCGGACAAATCGGCCATGGATGCGATCGCACACTTCTGCGACGTGCGTCTTGGAAAAGGGATTGTCTGGGCGAAGGACACGCCGAATTTCATCGCCAACCGCATCGGAACCTTCTCGGCGTTGAACGTTATGAAGGCCATGCAGGAGATGGACCTTTCGATCGAAGAGGTGGACGCGCTCACCGGCACCGCAGTGGGCTGGCCAAAGACAGCGACATTTCGCCTCATGGACCTTGTCGGCCTCGACATCCTCGGTCACGTTGTCTCCAACATGACGGCCAATGTGAAGGACGAGCGCGGCGACCTTAAGATCCCCGACTTCTATCGTCAAATGATCGAGCGGAAAATGCTCGGCGATAAGACCAAGGGCGGCTTCTACAAGAAGGTCAAGGGACCGGAAGGCGAACAGCGTCTCGGACTCGACTGGAAAACTCTCGAATACCGTCCGCGCCAGAAGGCACATTTCGCTTCCCTCGAGATGGCCAAGAACATTGAGGACACGGCGCAGCGCCTGAAGATGCTGCTCAACCTTGACGGAAGCAAGCCAGACAAGGCCGGCCACTTCCTCTGGCGTACCCTGAGCGATCTTTGGAACTACGCCGCAAATCGTGTTCCGGAGATCAGTGACACGGTTGTCGAAATCGACCGTGCCATGAAACTGGGCTTTAACTGGGAGATGGGTCCGTTTGAGTTGTGGGACGCCGCCGGTGTAGAAGCTACCGTCGCCCGGATGAAGAAGGAAGGCAAGCCGGTAGCCACGAACGTCGAGAAACTTCTGGCGGCCGGCGTCAAGACCTGGTACGAGGACTGTCCGCACGCCGCGTCGGGCAGATCGTACTTCGACCTGCGCTCGAATTCCTATGAACATGTCCAGGTTCCTGAAGGAGTCTGGTCTGTTACGGTCGCGAAGAAATCCGAAGGCGTAGTAAAGAAGAATGCCGGCGCATCGCTCGTTGACCTCGGCGACGGCATCGGCTGCATCGAGTTCCACTCGAAAATGAACGCAATCGGCGGCGACATCGTCCAGTTGATTACTGAGACTTTGAAACCGGGTTCTCAGGTCGGCGCCAACTTCGATGGGTTCGTGATCACCAACGACGCCTCGAACTTCTCCGTCGGCGCGAACATCATGCTTCTGCTTATGTCGATTCAGGAAGGCGAGTGGGACGAGATCGACTTCATGATCCGCGGCTTCCAGAACATGACGCAGGCCATCAAGTTCTCGCCGAAGCCGGTGGTCTGTGCGCCTTTCGGCATGACGCTCGGCGGCGGTTGCGAAGTAGCCCTGCACTCGTCTGTCCGGCAGCCGCACGCGGAGCTCTATATGGGACTGGTGGAAGTCGGAGTGGGATTGCTGCCCGGTGGCGGCGGTTGCAAGGAAATGACGCTGCGTGCCGTCGATGCCGCGACTTCAATTCGTCCGGATGGACGTGGCGAGTCCGTCGAACTGATGGAAGCCATGAAGCGCGTGTTTGAAACTGTTGCCATGGCGAAGGTGTCAACGTCGGTGAACGAAGCACGCAATCTGGGCTTCCTCTCCCATAGTGACCTCGTCAGCATGAATCGCGAGCGCCAACTTTCGGACGCGAAAGCCTGCGCTCTTGAGCTGGCACGGCTCGGATACAAGCCTCCGGTGCCGAGAACGGACGTTCCCGCTCCAGGCGAAAACATTCTTGCCACGCTGAAACTGGGCGTTCACATGATGCGTCAGGGCGACTACATCAGCGACCACGAGCAAAAAATCGGCAACAAGGTCGCTGAGGTGCTCTGCGGTGGAGCGGTTTCACCAGGAATGCCAGTCAGCGAGCAGTATCTGCTCGATCTGGAACGTGAAGGATTTAAGTCGCTCTGTGGGGAGCGAAAGACGCAGGAGCGGATTCAGTACACACTGAAGACCGGCAAACCCCTGCGGAACTAGTGGGATTTTAGGAAATCGCTATGCTTGAAGTCGTAATCGTTTCATCTGTTCGTACTCCCGTAGGCAAAGCCTATAAGGGTACGCTCCGCGCCACGCGGCCTGATGATCTGGCCGCAGTGGCGATTAAGGGCGCACTCGAACGCGTGCCTCAACTCGATCCGAAAGAGATTGAAGATGTCATCATCGGATGCGCGATGCCGGAGGCCGAGCAGGGCATGAACGTTGCTCGTATCGCTTCCCTGCGCGCCGGACTGCCCGTCGAATGCTCCGCCATGACGATCAACCGTTTCTGCTCGTCAGGATTGCAGGCGATCTCTCTGGCAGCGGACGCGATCGCAGCCGGCCGCGCGGAAGTCGTCGTTGCCGGCGGAACCGAGTCCATGACCATGATCCCCATGGGTGGACACAAGGTCTCTGCGAATCCGTGGCTCGTTTCGAATTATCCGGATGCCTATCTCTCGATGGGTTTGACGGCGGAGCGTTTGGCGAAGCGCTACGGCATCACCCGCGAGCAGGCCGATGAGTTTTCCTTGCGCTCGCATAAGAACGCCATCGCCGCCATCCAATCCGGCAAGTTCGATGACGAAATTGTTCCCGTACCCGTAAGCTTCACCACCCCGAACGGTTCGAAGCCGAAGCGTACGGAAATCGTCTTCAAGGTCGACGAAGGCCCGCGTGCCGACACCACAATAGAAGCACTCTTAGCGCTCAAACCTGCCTTTCACGTGAAAGGCACTGTCACCGCCGGTAACTCGTCCCAGATGTCGGACGGAGCAGCGGCATCGGTCGTAATGTCTGCCGAGAAGGCGAAAACGCTCGGCCTTAAGCCACTCGCTCGCTTTGTCGCATTTGCCACTGCCGGATACAAGCCGGAAGAGATGGGTATCGGGCCGGTTTACGCGATCCCGAAGGCACTGAAGATCGCCGGCCTCAAACTCGGCGACATCGACGTCATCGAGTTGAACGAAGCCTTCGCCGCTCAGTCGCTGAGCGTCATCAAGGAAGGTGGTCTCGACCCAGAGAAGGTGAATCCAAATGGAGGGGCCATTGCACTCGGCCATCCGCTGGGATGCACCGGAGCCAAACTAACGGCGTCTATCATCCGTGAACTCAAGCGGCGCAACGGGCGTTATGGAATCGTGACGATGTGCGTCGGCGGTGGAATGGGCGCAGCAGGAATTATCGAAAGCATGCAATAAAAGACGGGAGAGCACTATGGCAACAGCAGCAATTCCGAAGAACAAGATTATGGGTGCGAGTTTCCTCCTTGAGGATCGCACTCCCGAAGAAGTCTTTACCCCCGAAGATTTCAACGAACAGCATGTGCTCATCGCCCAGACGGCAGAGGAGTTCGCAACCAAGGAAATCGTCCCCGCCAACGATGCGATCGAAGCCAAGCAGTTTGACGTCACCCGCGGTCTGCTGAAAAAAGGCAGCGAGCTCGGCCTCTCTTCCGTAGACATCCCCGAGGAATACGGCGGGATGGAGATGGACAAGGTGACCTCCGCGATCATCGCTGATCGAATCGCGAAGTCTGGAAGCTTTTCAGTCGCCTGGGGCGCTCACGTGGGTATTGGCACGCTGCCGATCGTGTGGTTCGGCACCGCCGAGCAGAAAGCCAAGTACCTGCCGAAGCTGGCCTCCGGCGAATACATCGGCGCTTACGCCCTTTCGGAATCCTCCTCCGGTTCGGACGCCCTGAGCTTGCGAACCAAGGCCGTTCTCTCGCCCGACGGAAAGCATTACATCCTTAACGGCGAAAAAATGTGGATCTCGAACGCGGGGTTCGCCGACGTCTTCATTGTGTTCGCGAAGATCGACGGCGAGAAGATGACTGCCTTCATCGTCGAGCGCACGTTTCCCGGCTTCAACGTAGGAGCTGAAGAGCACAAGATGGGAATCCGCGGATCCTCTACCTGTCCGCTCATTCTCACCGACTGCCAAGTCCCCGTTGAAAACGTCTTGGGTGACATCGGCAAAGGGCACGTGATCGCCTTCAACATCCTCAACGTGGGTCGTTTCAAGCTTGGTGCGGGTTGCGTCGGCGGCGCGCGTAACTCAATGACGAACGCCATCCAGTACGCAAAATCCCGCAAGGCCTTCGGGAAGACGATCGCCGACTTCGGCCTCATCCGCGAGAAGATCGCCCGCATGGCGACCCATATCTACGTGGGTGAGAGTGCGGTCTATCGCACCGTAGGCATGATGGACACTGCGCTTAGCGACATAGACAAAACAGCGCCCGATGCCACCCAGCAAATCCGCAAAGCCATCGAGGAATACGCGGTAGAGTGCTCCATCATCAAGGTCTGGGGCTCGGAAATGCTCGACTTCGTTGTGGATGAAACGGTGCAGATCTACGGCGGCTACGGTTTCGTCGAGGAGTATCCAGCTGAGCGAGCCTATCGCGACTCGCGTGTGAACCGCATCTTCGAGGGCACCAACGAAATCAATCGTCTCATCACCACCGGCTTCGTGCTGAAGCGTGCCATGACGGGCCAACTCCCGCTGATGCCGAAGATCAAGCAGGTGCTCGACGAAGTCATGGCTGGCCCTTCGTTCAGTGAAGGCGCGGAAGGTCCCATGGCGGCAGAACGCGCCGTGGTAGCAAATGCCAAGAAGATTGGCCTCTTCTCCTCCGGCGCCGCTTCGCAGAAGTACATGGCTGCTCTTGCCGATCAGCAGGAAATCATGGGCGCCATTGCCGACATGATTATCGAGGGCTACATCATGGAGTCGGCACTGCTGCGGACCCTAAAGCTGATCGAGAAACAGGGTGAAGCCGCGGCGGCCCTGGCCATCGCCATGACCCAGGTCTATATCGCCGAAGCCATGGAGCGGATCGAATCGGCCGCACGGCGTGTGATTGCTGCGGTCGCCGAGGGTGACATGCTCCGGACGCAAATGGCCATCCTGCGGCGGCTTGCGAAATACGAGCCTTTCAACACCATCGGCCTCACTCAGCAGATCGCCTCACGTACTCTGGATGCCGGTAAGTACGTCATCTCCTAAAGTACTGGGATGAACAACGGCGGGTGCTTCGGCACCCGCTTTCTTATTGGGAAAATCGCCATGCATTCAGCTCTCGACTTTGCATCCTCGCCAATGATTTAACATCTACTTAGGTAAGCTATGAATACTTTTAAGACTGCGTTCCTGCTGACATTGATGACGTTGCTGATGCTCGCCATCGGACAGTACTTTGGTGGCGAACGCGGCATGATCATGGCCCTGGTTTTTGCCGGCGTCATGAACTTCGTCTCGTACTTTTTCTCCGACAAGATTGCCTTGGCGATGTACGGCGCTAAGCCTGTCACTCGCGAACAATCTCCACGTGTTTATGGGATCGTCGAACGGTTGACCCAGCGCACCGGGTTGCCGATGCCCAAGCTGTTTGTCATCCCATCCGAATCCCCGAATGCGTTCGCAACCGGCCGAAATCCGAAGCATGCGTCTGTGGCGGTCACGGAAGGCATCCTGCAATTGCTGACCGACGAAGAACTTGAGGGCGTGCTGGCGCACGAACTCGGCCACGTTCGCAACCGCGACATTCTGATTGGATCCGTTGCCGCAACCATTGCCGGCGCCATCACCATGCTGGCAAGGATGGGCTTCTGGTTTGGAGGCAGCCGCGACGACCGCGACCGTGGAGGAAGTCCGATTGGCGCCATCGCTATGCTGATTCTGGCTCCGCTGGCTGCCATGCTGATCCAGATGGCCGTCTCGCGTTCGCGGGAATACGCTGCCGATGCCACGGGCGCGCACATCACCGGAAACCCGTACGCTTTGGCCAGTGCGCTCCGCAAACTCGATGCCTACTCGCGTCGCATCCCGATGATGGGCAGCCCTTCCACGGCTCACCTTTTCATCGTGAAACCTATGCTGGGCATGGACGTTGCGAGCCTGTTCTCCACTCACCCGCCGATCGCGAAACGAATCGAACGGCTCACCGGCAGGCCGGCTGAATTCCAGGCCTGATGGCTTGAACTGATCGCTTGAACAAGAAGGCTGGGCGCGAAAAGGCCCAGCCTTTTTGCATTCAGCTTGTCTCGGATCGTGTAGAACGGTACAAGTGCAAGTACTTCAGTTATCACCGTTCCACTACTGAATGCGGTAATTGAATGCGCGCCGCTGAGTTAGAATCCAAACGAATGTCCACACAAACTCTCAAGGCGTCGTCGCGGGCAGCGGCGCTTGAAAGCGCGTTGCGCAGCATCATCCGGGGCCAGGACGATGTTGTCCGTTTGTCATTGGTATGCCTGTTCGCGAGAGGGCACCTGTTAATCGAAGGCGTGCCCGGAGTCGGCAAGACCACGCTGGCGCAAGCCATCGCTCGGGCGCTCGACGTCGACTTCCAACGCGTTCAGTTCACCGCGGACATGTTGCCGAGCGACGTCCTCGGCATCTCGATGTACTCCACCGTTGAGCAGAAGTTCGAGTTCAAGCGCGGTCCCGTATTCACCAACGTTCTGCTCGCCGACGAAATCAACCGCACCACCCCGAAGACGCAGTCCGCCTTGCTGGAAGCCATGAACGAGCACCAGGTGACGGTCGATCGCGACTCCTATCCATTGCCGCAACCTTTCCTGGTAATCGCGACGCAAAACCCAGTCGAACATCATGGCACCTATCCGCTTCCCGAATCGCAGATGGACCGCTTCCTGATGCGGCTTCACATGGGCTACCCAGCGGCTGAGAGCGAGCGACAGATCCTGCGCGCCGAAGCCGGCGCCGCCCGCCTCGACGAAGTACAACCGATCTTGAGCAGAGAAGAAGTCATCGCGATTCAGGAAGAAGTCACCGGCGTGACCGTAGACGATTCGCTGGTTGAATACGCGCTCGCCATCGTGAACCGGACTCGCCAATCGGCGCACCTTTCGCTCGGTGTGTCACCTCGCGGTTCGCTGATGCTGTATCGCGCCGCTCAGTCTTTGGCTTTTGTCGACGGACGAAACTTCGCCACACCAGAAGACTTCAAGACGCTTGCCATCCCCGTCTTCTCTCATCGCGTGGTTGTGAGCGGTCGCTACTCTTCTACTTTGAAGAAGTCTGAGCAATCAGAGCAGATTCTGCGGGAAATCGTAGAGAGCGTGCCGGTTCCTGTCTAGTTTCGAGATCAGCAGAATAGCTTCATCAGGCCGGAAGCCGGCAGATCGGGCACTAGAAATTGCTTGCCTGTCAGGGCCTCTGCAGCCAGGTAGCCGCTTCGCACAGCCCCTTCCATCGTCGCCGGCCAGCCTGTATCGGTCCAGTCTCCGGCCAGAACGATGCGGGGCCATCCCGTTTGCGCCTTCGGACGATACTCATCCACGCCCGGTTTCGGTGAGTACGTGGCGTGAACTTCCTTGATCACCGTTGCCTTCTCTAGCTTCGCCTCACGGACCAGCGGCAAGAATTCGCCCAGTTCCTTCACGGCAAGGTCGATAATCTCCTGTCGCCCCATCTCCACCAGCGACTTCGACGCGCTGACCACCAGTTCCACATAGCTTCCCGACCCGTCGCGGTTCAGTAGCTTCGACTTGTGGAACATCCACTGGATCGTCCGGTCGAGCAGAACGGCATGCTCAAGAGTGGTGATCTGCCGATCAAACCACAGGTGTATGCCCGTGATGGGAGAGCTTTCAAAATGACCGGCCATCTCTCGAATGGCGGCCCCTACATTGTCTCCAGGAAGCAAGTTCGCAACGGTATTGAACGGAACTGCAAGCACAGCGTAATCGGCCTTAACTTCCTGTCCGCTGACGCCGAGCACTACCCCCGAATCCCCGGCCGCAAAACTCTCGACGGCCGCGCGCAAATTCACTTCGCCGCCACGTTCACGGATGTAATCTCCCGCGGCGCTGTACAACTCACTCAACGGGATCGCCGGGATTCCCATGCGACCAGCTTCTACCGACTTAAGGAACGACTCCCGAAAAACTAGTGCCCCGTATCGAATCGAGCAGTTCTCCAGATTTTCATTCAGCGCACTAACCAGCACCGGAGCCCAGAACCGCGAGATCGCGCACTCCGTCTGCCCACGGCTGCGCAGCCACGCGAGGAACGATCTTCCGTCATCGTTCACGTCGCCCATAAGCTCAAGCATTGCTTTAGCTATTGCCAGTTTGTCGGAGAAACCAAGGGCTCTGGCTGTTAGGAATGTTGGTGCGGTGTGCAACGGTGCGGGCAAAGCTCCGATCGCAATTTCGGAGTTCCTTCCCCCCGGTTCGAGAAAGTTCAACCGATCAAACCAGCGGATTTGATTCTCCACCCCGCTTCGTCGATATAGATCAATCAAGTTCGTGCAACATCCGAGCAGCACGTGCTGGCAGTTGTCGACGACCTCCCCGGTCCCCGGATGCTGATAAGACGAGGCTCTTCCTCCCAAGTACGGACGCCGCTCGAACAGCGTCACCCGGTATCCTGCATCGGCAAGCGCACACCCCGCCGCAAGGCCGCCAAGGCCGCCGCCCACAACTGCGACCGTTTGACTTGTGTTTATTGCCGGCATGACTTCAAGCGTTACTTCAGACGCTTCAGCATTCCTTTCGCCAGCACTTTGACTTTTTCCCACGTCGTCAACCGGACCTTTTCTCCAAGTACGCTGTACTCCTGCTTTGCGATCTTATCGAGTAACCGGCTATAGATTTCCACCAGCGTCCAAAGCGCAGGACGGCTGTCCTCATCGATGTAGTTCAGAAGTTCATACCCGGACTTGTAGAACTCACGTGCGCGGTCCGCTTCCAGCATCAGCAACGGCTTCAGGTTTGGGACATTGGAGCTCGTTGCCAGTTCGTTGGGTTCAACATGGAACTGCTTCAGGTCCGCCGCCGGAAGATACACCCGGCCCATCTGAGCATCTTCCTTTACGTCGCGGATGATGTTCGTTACCTGGAACGCAATTCCGGTTCGTTCAGCGAGTTTTTCAGCCCGCGGATGCTGGTACCCAAAGATGCAGATGCAAACCAGGCCAACCACCGAAGCGACGTGGTAGCAATACTGATAGAGATCATCGAAAGTACGGTAAAGAACAACGGGCGCACCCGGCGTAGTAGGTTGAGCGGCGCCGAAATTCAAGTCCATCGTGGTGCCGTAGACGAGTTTCTCAAGCAGATGGCTCGGAATCTTGAACCGCTGTTTCGCGTTTGCCAGAGCTAGAAGAACCGGGTCATCCGTCGGTCGTCCTGCATCCACCGCGTGGAAACCTTCCATCAGAGTTTCCAGCCTGGCCCGTCGTTCCGCGTCCGAAATTCCCGGTGCGTCCGAGATGTCGTCGGCATTCCGCATGAACGCGTACACCGCACAAAGAGCATCACGCTTTCGGCGCGGTAACACGAGGAATCCGTAATAGAAGTTCTTGGCGGAAGCTCTGGTTATGCTCCGGCAAACCGCATACGCCGCCCTTAGTTGGAGTGGAGCGGCTTTGTTCGCCGGACGGCGTGCCGTGTCGGCCGCCGCCATCAAAAGACCCTCCTCAGGGCCGCACCCAGGACGAGCGCCACCTTCCGCGACTTCGAAATCGACGGTCGCGACTTAAGCACGTTGAAGTCCTGCCGTTCGATCGCGTTCAAGATCTCCTGCCCTCCCCGGGTGAAAAGTTCGATGTCCGTGCCCAGCTTCTCGTCTACCAGGTTCGCGAGCGGAAGTCCCATGTTGAACAGGTCTCGCGCACGTCCGACTTCGTACTTCATCAGTTCGCGGAATTCCGGTGAAAACCGACGCTCTGCAATCTGTTGCTCGGTCACACCGAAACGCTCCATATCTTCCAGCGGTATATAGAGACGTCCTTTTTCCCAGTCGACGGTAACGTCCTGCCAGAAGTTCGCAAGCTGCAACCCTACGCACGTGTAATCGGAAAGCTTCTGGAGTGCCTCGTCACTATACCCGCACACGTAAAGCACCAGGCGGCCCACCGGATTCGCGGAATTCCGGCAATATCCAAGCAGGTCCTCAAATCGCTCGTACCGTGTGGTCGTCTGGTCCTGCCGGAAAGCAATTAGCAGGTCGGCAAAGGGCTTCTTCGGGATGTCGCAGACTCGAACGGTGTCAGCCAGCGCAACAAACACCGGATGCTTCGCGCGGCCTTCGTAGCATGCGTCGAGTTCTTGTTCCCATGCATTCAGCAGCCGAAGCGACTTCTGCGGATCACCTGCCTCATCTCCGAGGTCGTCTGAAATCCGGCAGTACGCGTACACAGCATAAAAGTGTTCGCGCAGTTGCGACGGAAGGAACCATGTGGCGACTGAAAAGTTCTCGTAGTGGCTGGTAGCCAGGCGCCGGCAATATTCGCGTGCTTCCTTTAAAGAAGGTGCCGTCGCAGGCGTGACATAACTGGAGGGCAATGCAGACCAATCTGAAGCGGTCAGTGGTGTGTTTCCGCCCTGGGTCATGATTTCCATTATAGGTAAGGTATGGAACTTCAGAAGTGACAAAGGACGAAGCTCTCTGTGATGAACTCGAACTTCGTCCTCTGCCCTCGGTGTCTAGTGACCGGGAATAATCGCCGTCTTGATGTCGCCATTCCGGTTCAACATGTGCTTCAACACATGCTGCAGGCGCGACAAGGGCGCTTCTCCAGTAATGTAGTCATTGCCCTTGATCTTTCGCTCCGAAATCAGGGCAAACGCCTTCCGCACGCTTTCCGGAGTGTGATGGAACGTCGCCTTGAGTGTGACCTCCGAGTAGTGCAGGCGCTGGGTGTCCAGGCTCACCTTGGTTCCCGACGCGCACCCTCCGAAGAAATTCACGGTTCCGCCCTTGCGGACCATGTCAATGGCCCACTCCCATGCCGTCGGACGGCCGACAGCTTCAACCACTACGTCAGCACCACGACGGTCGGGCGTCAGGGCTCGGACTGATTCCACCGGATCCTTTACCTGCGTGATCTGAACCACTTCGTGCGAGCCGATCCGCTTTGCGGCAGCCACCTGCCCGTCACGTTTTACGACCGCAATCACATTGCAGCCCGTAAGTTTCGCGGCCTGCATAAACATAAGGCCGATTGGGCCGCCGCCGATCACGGCTACGGTGTCGCCGATCTCTACCCCTGTCTCGTGCAGTCCACGCAGCACGCAAGCCAGGGGTTCCACCATGGCAGCTTCTTCGTACGAGACGTCGGGCGGAATCGCGAGCATGTTCGCTTCCACGATCCGTCGGGGCACTTTGATGTATTCCGCGTAAGCGCCGTTATTGAAGAGCAGGTCTTCGCAAAGATTCTCCTGGTGCTTGGAGCAGTAGAAGCACATCCCGCACGGCGCGGAGTTGAGCGCAACCACACGTTGGCCGCGCTTGAAGCCCCTCACCCCGGGGCCTACCTCTTCAATCACTCCGGCCAATTCGTGCCCAAACAAGGCCGGAGGAACAATCATGCGCGCATGGTACCCGCGCTGGTACACCTTTAAATCGGTGCCGCAAGTGAGGGCTACCTGTACCTTGATCAGAACTTCGCCTTCCGCCAATCGCGGAATGGGAACTTTCTCGATCTTTACGTCCTCTTTGCCATAGAGGACGGCTGCCGTCATTTGTCCGTTCACTATCTGTCGTCCTTCCAATTGCCGCCCGGCTGAATCACCAGTTTCATGGTGTCCGGTTTCGGATGAGCAGCAACATTTAACCCTTCCACTGCGTTTTCCAACGGAAAACGGTGCGATACGAGCTTGGTCAAATCCAAGCCCCCGCCGAAAACCCAACCCGTTGATTCTTCTTGCAGGTCCACGGAAGCGCTATAAGAACCGAGAAGGGTCTTCTCGTCCACGCAAATTGCAGCAGGGTCAATCACTGCCTGCTCCCGAGCCGTTTGGGCGAACAGCATCACGCGCCCACCCGGTCGCGCGGCATCAATGGCAGTCCCTATCAGCTTCGTCCCCGGGACAGCCAAAATCACTGCATCGGCTCCGCGACCTTCGGTTTCTTTTTTTACGTACTCAACCGTGTCAGTCTGCGAAGCGTCTAGTGTCTCTTGCAGTCCAAAAGCTTGAGCTATTGTAAGCCTCTGGGGGAACAAATCGGAAGTGATAACTCTCGCCCCCGTCCTCTTGGCCAGTGCGGCCAGGATGATTCCAATGGGTCCCTGTCCAATCACCAGCAAAGTTTCTTCTGGCTTCAAACCCAGCAGGGGGATTGCCTTCCAGCACGTGTTCACCGGTTCCATGAACGACGCCTGCTCGTGACTGACTCCATCCGGAATCCGCACGACGCCCTTCTCCACGATCCAGTCCATCACCCGGACGTACTCGGCAAAACCACCACCGGACGGCTCAAATCCAGCCGTACAGCCAACCTTCTTGTACACCGCACACTGCGCAAATACCTTATGCCTGCAGTAGTAGCAGGTACCGCATGGGATGTGGTGGAAGAATGCCACCCTATCGCCGACAACGAACTTCTTAACCCCTGTGCCGACGGCCGCAACCACGCCGGTAGTCTCATGTCCAAATATGCGCGGAGCCGAGTGCGATCCCGTCGCGATTTTCTTCAGATCGGTGCCGCAGATTCCGCACGTGTGGACTCTGACCAGCAGTTCGCCGGGGCCAATCTCCGGGACCGGCACTTCTTGCAAGCGAACGTCATTCACGCCCTGATAGACGAGCGCCTTCATGGTTGACGGAATACTCTCAAGCTCCGCCGCTTGTACCTGTGCAACCGTTGACATGAATCAATTCACCGCGCGGGCGGAGGTCCCCACCATCCGCATCGCATTCTCAAGATCTGTGTCCGAAAGCTTCTTTACCAGATGCACTACAGCACTCGAAAGCTCCAGAGAAGCCTTCTTCGAGTTCCTGGCCAACTGCATCAGGCTGGGCCAGTATCCGGGCCGGACGGCGACATGGGCCGCGAACTTGTCGATGGCCAACGTCCCGTCCTCTTTTACATAGGTGTTGAAAGGCGGCATGGCAAACCCCAGTTCGTCGGAAATTGCCTTAACCGCGCAAAACAGAACCTTATGCTCCTCAGCAACCGTCCCCACAGCTGCCGCTTCCATGTCAACCAAGTCTGCCTTGAATTGTTGCGCAAGTTTCCGCTTCGAGGCTTCGTCGGCGATCATTGGCGCACTCACCAGTATCCCCGTTCCGCCTGGCGACACAAACACCTTACCTGTAACCCCATCCACCACCTGTTCCGGAACAACTACTTCCCCCACCGAAAGAGCCGCCGTCAATGCTCCCGCGAATCCCGCCGAGATAAGAATCTCAGGCTTTGCCGCTTCAAGTGCCGCTCGCGCAGCAGCCATAGCCGGTTCTTTCCCCATCCCGCTCTGGATGTAAGTACACTCGCCGCTCTTCCACATCGCGAATATCCGGCCGCCATGCTTTAGCAGCCCGCGCGTCCAGTACTTCAGCATGGGAGCGATCTCCCGCTGCATCGCGCCGATAATCGCGATCTTAGGCGACATATCCGTTTGTCCTGAACCAATCGACGGAGCGCCGCAGCGCACCATCTACGGCGACTTCGCGCCAGCCTAACTCGCGTACTGCCTTGGCCGAAGTAACAAACATCTTCTTTCGCCCCATGCGAACCTCATCAATCGAGGCCCGAGGAGTCCTTTTCAATACGTACCCGCTGAAGAACGTATCGAACACGCCGAAGCCAAGCGCCACTCCGTAAGGGAGCTTTACTTTTGGAGAAGGCAGTCCTGTGATCGCCGAAAGCTTGTCCAGTATCTGCTTTAGCGTCAGGTTTTCGCCACCGAGAATGTACCTTTCTCCCGGTTGCGCTTTCTCCATCGCCATCAAGTGTCCGCGAGCGCATTGGTGGACATCCACCAGGTTCAAGCCCGTGTCGACGTAAGCCGGAAACTTCCGCTTCAGAAAGTCGAGAATAATCCGTCCCGTCGGCGTGGGCTTCAAATCCTGTTCACCGATCGGAGTCGTCGGATTTACCACGACAACATCGGCCCCTTTGCGCCCCGCTTCCAGCGCCACTTGTTCAGCCATGAACTTCGACTTCTTATAGTGGCTCACCATGTCACCAATCGTGACCGGCGCGGATTCATCTACCAGGGCGCCGTCTTTCCGGAAGCCCATCGTCGCCACGCTGCTCGTGTACACCACGCGTCGAACTTTGGCCTCTTGCGCCGCTTGAATGATGGCCCTCGTGCCTTCGACGTTGGACCGGTACATCTGGTCCACATCCGCCTTCGTCGGAGTCCACAACCGGTAATCCGCAGCCACGTGAAACACTACATCGCATCCGGACATTGCTTTCTTCAGCGACTCCGGTTCGCGCAAATCACCCACAACCCGGTCAGCCTTCTCGAGCGCCGCCAGATTACGAACATCGCTTGTCGGACGAACCAGCAGCCGCAGGTTTGCGCCGCCGTCCGCAAGAACACGGGCGACATGGCTTCCGAGGAATCCCGTAGCGCCCGTCACGAAGGCATTCAGCGTTGTGCGGCCAGAATGGGCTTGGGTTGACCCTTCACTCTCGGTGATGTCAGTCGTAGTCTCCACCTTGTTAGGAACCGCTTTCGGTGGTGCTCATGAGTTTGTTGTAGGTAGCCAGAGCCATGAGCGGGAAATACTCGGCATACATGTGATACTTCAGGTAGAACACTTTCGGGAAGCCCGTGCCCGTGTAGGACCTCTCCCACCAGGAACCATCCGGTCTCTGGTTATTCAGCAGATACGCAATTCCGCGCTCAAGCGAATCGCTGCGCGTGTCGCCGGCGGCCATCAGGCCCATGCACGCCCAGGCAGTTTGCGAAGAAGTGCTCTCGCCGATGCCTCTCGTGTTCGGATCATGGTACGACCACAGGCTCTCGCCCCAGCCGCCATCCGGATTCTGCACCATGCGAATCCATTCAGCGGCCTGTTGCACGTAAGGTTCGTTGCGATCGACACCAATCGCTTCCAAGCCGCGCAGTACCAGGAACGTCCCGTACAGGTAGTTGCAGCCCCAGCGTCCGAACCAGGAGCCGTCCGCTTCCTGCTCCTTCAGGATGAAGTCGATCGCTTTCTTAACTCGCTTATCTTCTTGCGTGTATCCAAACTGCGCCAGCATCTCCAGGATGCGTCCCGTGATGTCCACCGTCGGCGGATCGAGCATGGCGTTGTGATCAGCGAACGGGATGTACTGGAACACCATCTTGGTGTTGTCCTTGTCGAAAGACGCCCAGCCGCCGTTCTTGCATTGCATCGAAAAGATCCACTCGATAGCACGCTCGATCGATTCGTGATGATAGCGCTCATCCGGGGTGTCCACGTGATTCAGTCCCAGGCATACCTGGGCGGTGTCATCCACGTCCGGATAAAACTCATTGTTGAACTCGAAATACCAGCCGGCAGGTTTGCCCTTCTTGTTCTTTACGGCCCAATCGCCGTAGTGAGTAACCTGCTTCTTCAGCACCCACTCCGCCGCGCGCACCATGCGCGGATCGTCCTTCGCTACGCCGCTCTCTCCAAGCGCAAATATCGCGTATGCCGTATCCCACACCGGCGACATGCATGGCTGCATTCGGAACGTTCGCTCTTCCTCGATGCCGAGCGCTTCCAACTCATCCACGGCGCGGATAAACTGCGGATCATCCACCGAGTAGCCCAGGCACCGCAGCGCGATGATAGAGTTCATAATACCGGGATAAATCGCGCCCAATCCGTCGCTGCGCTCGAACCTATCCAGCATCCACTTCTCCGCTGCTTTCAACGCAATCGACCGCAACGGACGCAGGTGAACCTGCTCGAACAGATGTGTTAGTCGGTCAAAAAACAAGAAGAAGTTGTGCCACGTGAAAGGCTTCCGGTCCCAGTGCAGATGCATCCGGGCGTTTTCCTTCCCACCCACAAACAGCTCCGATACGCCCTGGCTAGCCGGAATCTTCTTAAAAGGCTTCTTCGCATACACAATGGCCAGCGGGATAAAAATCGCACGCGACCACGACGAAATCTCGTAGATGTTGAACCAGAACCACTTGGGAAACAGGACAATCTCGGGCGGAATCGCCGGCACGGCATCCCAGTCATATTGCCCGAAGAAGCACAGGTAAATCTTCGTGTAGGTGTTGACGGCCGTCACGCCGCCCATTTCGAGGATCTTTTTCCGCGCCTTCACCAGCGCCGGATGGTCTTCCGTGTACCCCGATAACTTCAGCGCTAAGTAGGCAAGCACCGAGCAACTGATCTCCGAAGGGCCTCCATCGAAGATCGGCCAACCACCATCTTCATTCTGGTGGTCGAGCATCCATAGACACCCCTTCTGCATTTTGTTCTGGTCACCCGTACCCAGAAGCGTGTGCATCAGGATGTATTCGGATTCCAGCGTGGTATCGGCTTCCAGTTCACCGCACCAGAAACCTTCTTGTTGCTGGATGGAGAAGAGATACTTCTGGGCCGCTTTCATCGCGCCGGAGACTCGCTCCAGCACATCGCCGCTACGGCCTACCCTGGTCGGGATATGCCTTGCTCTTTCAGGAGCGGCATTATCACTGTTTGCTTCCATCGTCTTCTTAGTTCCCCGCAAGTGATTCAACACCGACGAACTGGCGGGATGATCCTTTTACCGCATCGAGAATCTCAGCCGGAAGTCCGAATCTTACATTCTCCGGCATCACTTCCACTTCCTGAACATTGCCAAATCCGGATTCCTTCAGGAAGTTCACCACTTCGTCCACGAGAACTTCTGGTGCCGACGCTCCGGCCGTTAGCGCCACTGTGTCTACGCCCGTCAGCCACTCCGGTAGAATCGCCCGGTAGTTCTCAATCAGGTGCGAGTTCGTTCCAAGCGTACGGGCCACTTCCACCAACCGCTTCGAGTTCGAACTGTTGTCCGAACCTACTACGAGCAGCAACCCAACTCTGCTTGATGACTGCTTCACGGCAGTCTGCCGGTTTTCAGTGGCGTAGCAAATATCCTGCGCTGCGGGACCTTTGATGTTTGGGAACTTGGCTTTCAGCGCAGCGATGATGCCTCGCGTCTCGTCCAAGCTCAAGGTCGTCTGGGTCAGGTAAGCGACTCGGTCCGCGTTCGGCACCTTGAGGCCCGCTACTTCCTCCACAGAACCGACAACCTGCGTCACCTCTGGGGCTTCGCCCATGGTGCCGATCACCTCATCGTGGTCGCGGTGCCCGATCAGGACGAGCGAGTACCCTTCCTTCGCGAACTTCACCGCCTCCACGTGGACCTTGGTCACCAGCGGACAAGTGGCATCGATCACCCGCAGTTTCCGGGCTTTGCTGGCTTCGCGAACCTCTGGGGATACGCCGTGCGCGCTGTAGATAACCCGTTCACCAGCAGGGACTTCCTCGATCTCATCCACGAAAATCGCGCCCTTTTGCTGAAGCTCTTCCACGACAAAACGGTTATGCACGATCTCTTTGCGAACATAGATCGGCGCTCCGAACGTCTCCAGCGCAATTCGGACAATATCGATGGCGCGCACTACACCTGCGCAAAATCCACGCGGCTTCAAAAGCAACAAAGTCTTTTCAGTCACTGCCATCCCTGAACCTTCAGAACTACCGCCACATCTGTTGCCATTAGATTACAAACTAGTGTAGCAGGTGTGCCACAGCCAATGTAAGCCACACAACCTCAGATAGTTAGAACCAACCCAGCGTTTAACGCACCGAAACAACGTTTAACTGGGACGAACAGTGTTGCCATCTCCCGAACCTGGTACAACAATCTTTCCCTGGTTGAGGAGCTGAAATGCGCAGATTGCTTGTCGTTTTTCTTATGTTGTCCTGCCTCCCTTTGTTCGCCCAGAATCAGGCAAAAAAGACTCCAACGCTCAAGTCCATCCTCTTGGAACAATTGCGCACCACCCACAACGAAAAGGACTGGTTCGTTGATGCCGATACGGCTATGGCCGGACTCACTGCGGAGCAGGCTAAGTGGGTAGACGGAAAAGGCAACCATTCCGTTGGCCAACTCGTGAATCACATGGTCTTCTGGAACACCGACCAGCTTGCGAAATTCAAGGGCGAGAAGCCCCCAAAATTCAGCGGCGACAACAATGAAACCTTCAACAACTTCGACGCGAACCGTTGGAATGAAACCGTGAAACAGTTCGACCAGGTCATGGCCGACTTGGAGAAGTTTGTCGAAAACGCGGACGATAAGCAACTGAATGAATGGGCGTCCAACATCGCGCACATTGGAACCCACAACGCTTATCACATCGGACAGATCGTCTTCGTTCGTAAAGAGCAGGGTTCATGGAATCCGGACAAGGGAGTCAAATAGAGCTGGGAAGCGCTAAGCGTTCGCTTTCAGCAACTGTTCCGCATGTTTGCGACTGGCTTCGGTGAGTTTAGCTCCGCTTAACATGCGTGCAATCTCTTCTGTTCGCCCGGCATCCGTCAGCAACCGGACCGCCGTTTTCGTGCGACCGTCGGCTTCGCGCTTCTCGATCACATAATGTTGATCCGCAAACGACGCAATCTGCGGCAGGTGTGTAATGCAGATGACCTGGTTCACGTGCGATAGCGTCTTCAACTTCTTCCCCACCGCCTCGGCTGCGCGCCCGCCGATTCCGATGTCGATTTCGTCGAACACAAGGGTCCGTTGCGACTTCTTCTTCGACTTCCCCGCCTCCGCCACTACCTTCAGCGATAACATTACCCGAGACAACTCGCCGCCCGAAGCAATCTCCTCTAGAGGTCGCAACGGCTCGCCCGCATTCGTCGCGATCATGTATTGAACACGGTCAAAACCGCTTGTGCTCCAGTTTGCCTCGTCGTCCGACCCGGTAACGTCAACTTTAAATCGCACCTTCATCGCCAGGTCGTTCACTTCCGCTTCGACCAGTTTTTCCAGTTTCCTGGCTGATTCGTACCGCTGTTTCGACAACACTCGCGCTGCCGCCAGGTACTTCTGTCCTGCTGTCGACTGCTCCTGCTTCAGTTTCCGCAGCACTTCGTCCTTGTTTTCGATCTCGTTGAGCTTTCGCGTAACGTCATCCCCGTATGCGATGACCTCTTCGACCGATGCACCGTACTTTCTTTTCAATCGGTCGATCACGGCCAGCCTGTCTTCCACCTCCGCCAGTCGTTCCGGCGAGGCATTCACCGACTCGGCGTAGTCGCTGAGTGTGGCCCCGATATCCTCAACCGTAATGCGCGCCGACTCCAGTTGTGCCAGCGACTCCTCGAACTTCGCATCGAATCTCGCTACATCCTGAAGATGCCTGTACCCAATGCGTATCAGGGCCGATGCCGATTCATTGCTTTCGTACAGAGCTTCATGCGCGGCCTGAGCTGCGGCGAAGATCTTTTCAGCGTTGGCGAGAACCTTCTTCTCCGCCTCGAGCTTTTCATCTTCTTCCGCCACGAGGTTCGCCGACTGGATCTCTTTCTTCTGGAAACTCCACAGGTCCACCATGCGCAGGCGGTCCTGTTCATCACGCTCGAGTTCGGCGATTCGGTCTTTGATCGACTTCCACTCTGAGAACGCTGCAGCCACCCCACTGTTGTCGGCCGCCGCGAACGAATCCAGCAATTCCAGACGCGTCTCTTCGTCAAAGGAAATGATGGACTCTCTCTGTGCGTGGACCGACGCCAGTGTCGGCGCCAATTGCTTCAGGACGGCTACCGTCGCCGGTTGGTTGCAGATGAATACTCTCCCGCGTCCGTTTGACTGGATTTCACGGCGCACGATGATTTGCTCGTCATCCAGATCAATTCCGTTTCCCTCCAGCGTCTTGATTGCCAGTTTCATCTCGGCATCGCTGAGTTCGAATACCGCGGAGACCACCGCCTTGTCCGTGCCGTGACGGACCACGTCAGACGATGCTTTCTCTCCCAGCAGCAACGCCAGGGCATCAATCAGGATGGATTTTCCGGCTCCGGTTTCGCCGGTCAATAGGTTCAGGCCCGATGCGAATTCCACCACCACACTGTCAATCACCGCATAGTTTTCGACGCGCAGTTCTACTAGCATTCGCCTGGGCCCAATCAGAAGAGTTGGTCGCAGTGTATTGCAGCCGTTTGCCCCTTAGCAATCAGCAATTGCTTGGCCGAATACCGGCCCCTCCCTGCATTTGCCGACTAAGGCTGATTACTCTGGTTCTACGCCAAATATCTCATCCCTCAACAACTTAGAGTCTCTCTTACGTGTTCTATAATCGGTGTAGCTCAACTCACAGAGCCAAGAATTTGTAATGATGCCAACTCCCCTTTTGTTTGCCAGTGTTATGGGCGGCGAGATCGGCAATCTGCTTTGGCAGAGTGGCCCCGTCGCTAAGGTCGTCCTTGCCATCCTGCTCCTGTTCAGCATCTTTTCCTGGGCGATTATTGTCCAGAAGTTGCAGTACATGCGGCAGGCACGCACCCAAAGCGGACGCTTTATCCGTGCCTTCCGCCGAGCCAGCCGCCTCCAGGATGTCGCCGCCGTCGCTGAACAGTTCAAGCCCAGCCCGCTGGTATCCGTTTTTGAGGGTGGGTACGAGGAACTGAAGAAACAGGGCGGACTCCGGAATGCCGTCGCCGTTCAGCGCGCGATGCAGATCGCGTCATCGGAAGAACTTACGCGCATCGAGCGCCGGCTGCCCTGGCTCGCAACCACGGGATCGGTCACCCCGTTCATCGGTTTATTCGGTACGGTTTGGGGCGTCATCGACGCTTTTCACGGCCTCGGAACCGCTGGCGCCGCCACCTTGCGTGCTGTCGCTCCCGGCATCTCGGAAGCCCTGATCGCCACCGCCGCCGGACTCTTCGCCGCGATTCCTGCCGTGATCGCGTACAACATCCTGCTCAACCAGGTTCGTGAATTCGGTCAGCGTATGGACGACTTCTCGCTCGAGATGATGAACACCATCGAGCGCAACGTCCCGGCTAACCGCCCAGCGGCAGTTCCCGAACCGGAGTATCGGTCGTAATGGCATTTACCAACTCACAAGGACGCACGCAGTCGTCGTTGGCCGACATCAATATCACTCCGTTCGTCGATGTCGTGCTGGTGCTGTTGATCATCTTCATGATCACCGCTCCTGTGTTGCAGTCGGGAATTGAAGTCGCGGTTCCGAAGACGCGCACCGTCAAGGAGATCACCGAAGAACGTCTCGTGATATCCATCGACAAAGAACAGCGTGTCTTCCTCGGCAACGATGCTGTCAACATCAATGAAATCGGCGACAAGCTTCGCCGCAAGATTCGCGATCCGCAGAACCAGTACATATTTGTGCGTGCCGACGAGAACGTTCCTTTCGGCGCTTTCGCAACCGTTATGGACGCGGTGAAACAGTCTGGCATCACCAACGTGAGCATTGTTACTCAACCTTTGACTTCGAATGCCCGTAAGTAACGACATCTACAATGAACGCGAAGGCTTGACCTCTCCGCTCGCGCTCTCCGTGGCGCTCCACGGGATGTTGTTCGCTTCCATCCTGATTTACAGCGCGGTTCTGAACCGTAATTCCGGGACCAACTGGGGCGGCGACAGTTTCGGTGGCGGCGAGGCCATGAGTGCCACCCTCGTCAGCAACATCCCGCTCCCGCGCCCCCAGGTTGAGACCGAAAATATTGTTGCCAACGAGTCCAAGGGTCTAACCCAGTCGCAGCCCAAGGTCGAGGAAAAGGAAGCACCGGAAGCCATTCCCATTCCCGACAAGGACGCCAAGCGCAAACAGGCCAAGCCCGTCACGAGCACCGTTACAAAGCCGAAGCCCGCTGCGCCCGAACCACCCAATGTCGTGCCTTTCGGACAAGGCGGCCCGGTCAGCGGACCCTACGGATCCTTTTCTGCCAACAACGCTCAGGGAGGATTCGGGTTCACAGGATCGGGCGGCGACTTCGGAAGCCGCTACGCCTGGTATGTGCGCACCGTTCGCGAAAAGGTTTCGCAGAACTGGCTTAAGTACGAGATCGACCCCAACATCACCAACGCTCGTCGTGTTTACATTACGTTCGATATCGACCGTTCCGGACGACCCGGCAATGTCCAGGTGGAGCAGTCAAGCGGCATTCCTTCGCTCGACATTTCCGCCGTCCGTGCATTGCAACGTATTGATACTTTCGGCTCCCTGCCCAGCGATTACGGCGGAAGCAAGGTTTCCGTGGAATTCTGGTTTGATTACCGGCGCTAGGTGACCTGGGTTACAGCGCCGTACAAAAATATCGTAGTACGATGGTGACTCTTAGCGCATGATGAAGAAACTCGCCCTCACCTTCTTCGCCCTGGTTCTCTCTTCACCCTTATTTGCGCAAACGGATTGGATCAAGACCGGTACCGGCCTCGGCGTCGAACAGGTCCGTCTCGCCGTCCCTGACTTTCAGCCCGTCTCGAATGCTGGACAGACGGCTTCCTTGAACAAGGTCTTCAACGATACTCTCTGGAACGATCTCAACAACTCTGGAATCTTCGAGATGGTGTCGAAGAGCTTCTACCCTCTCCAGACCCCTGGGCGGCCGGAAGAGGTGAAAGCCGATGCGTGGTCGAACGAACCGCCCAAAGCCGGCATGCTTGCTTTCGGAAATCTCGACGCCTCTCAGCAGGACATCATTGTCCAGGGCTGGCTCGTTGACGTGAAGAATCCCAGTGGCCCCCCAGTGCTCGCCAAGCAGTATCGCGAACCCGCTTCGGAAGCCAGCGCTCGCAGCATCGCGCACAAGTTCGCCAACGAAATCATCTACCGGCTTGGCGGCGGCCTCAACGGCATCACCGAAACCAAGATTTACTTCATCAGCAATCGCACCGGAAACAAGGAAGTCTGGTCGATGGATTACGACGGCAACAGCCAGCACCAATTAACCAAGCTTGGCTCCATTGCCTTGTCGCCGCGCATCTCCCCCGACAATTCGCGTGTCGCCTTCACCAGTTTTTCCCGCGGTGTGGAACTTCGGATGTACTCCCTCGAACTCGGTCGTCTCGTTTCGTTCCCGAGTTACGGCGGGACCAACACTTCTCCCGCGTGGTCGTCCGACGGCAGCAAGATCGCCTTCTCTTCTTCGCGGAACGGCGATCCCGAGATCTATATCGCCGACGCCAACGGTTCGAACCTGAAGCGCGTGACCGCCTACAAAGGTCCCGACGTTTCCCCCGTGTGGAACCCGAAGACCAACGCCCAGATCGCTTGGGTTAGCGGTCGTACCGGACTGCCGCAGATCTACATCATGGATTCCGACGGCACCAACGTGCAGCGCATCACCGATCAGGGATACGCCGTGTCGCCGTCGTGGTCACCCAATGGTCAATATCTCGCGTTTGCATGGATTCGCCATTACGGCCCCGGTGCTCCCGGCAACCAGGATATCTACGTAATGGATATCGCCAGCAAGCGAATCGTCCAGTTAACCAGCGGTGGCGGACGTAACGACTTCCCCTCCTGGTCACCGGATAATCGTCACATCGTGTATCAATCGGACCGAAATGGACGCTGGCAAATCTGGTCGATGCTGGCCGACGGAACAAAGCAGCAGCAACTCACAAAATCAGGTGAAAACACGCAACCGAATTGGAGTTTCCGCTAAAGACTTTCAGCTACTCTGTATGTAATAGTTGTAGGTACACAGAATCATTGAACGAACCAAGGAAATACGTAACTAGATGTTTAGCGAATTCCGCTTGGAGGATCAGGTGAAGCAAAAACATATGAAATGGGCGATGTTGATCGTAACCATGGCAGCGATCATTACATTGGGCGCCTGCAAGAAGAAGGTTCAGCCCCCGCCACCGACGCCACCACCGCCGCCTGCTGCCCCAACTGCAACGTTGTCGGCGAATCCCAGCACCATCGAAAAGGGTCAGTCAACCACGTTGACGTGGCAGACTACGAATGCTGACGATGTCACACTCGGGCCCAATAAGGTCGATGCGAACGGTTCCGCATCCGTTTCTCCCACCGAGTCCACCACTTTCCGCCTCATCGCGAAGGGGCCTGGTGGTACCAAGGAAGAGACCGCCCGCGTGACGGTCACCGTACCGCCGCCACCTCCGCCACCGCAGCCTACGGAGACGGACCAGGAGCTGTTCAACCGCAGCATCAAGGACGTCTTCTTCGATTACGACAGCTACGAGATTCGTGCTGATGCTCAGGCTTCCATAGCCGCCGATGCCCAGTTCCTTCAGCAGCACCCGAACATTCAGTTCACCGTTGAAGGACACTGCGACGAGCGCGGCTCCACCGAATACAATTTGGCTCTTGGTGACAACCGTGCCAATGCCGTGAAGACTGCCCTCGTGCAGGCTGGCGTCAGCGCTGACCGCATTCGGACCATCAGCTTCGGCAAGGAAAAGCCGTTCTGCACCGAGTCCAATGAGCAGTGCTGGCAGCAGAACCGCCGTGGTCATTTAGCCTTCGGCAAATAGTTGCTTCAAATATCACGGGGCACGGTTCCGGCCGTGCCCATTTTCACATGCACTTGCATCTTCAGGTGCATCCAACCAGCAGGAAAGCAGTTCGCCACTCCCATACCATGGGAAGGCCCGGTATCATAGATTAGGTAATGATTATGAAATTTCGAGTTTCGTCCCTGCTTGTTCTGTTCCTGGCTCTTGCCGCGGTTCCGTCCTTCGGCGCCAACAAGGAAATGGTCCAGCTCCAGACACAAGTCCAGGCGCTGCAAGACCAGATGGCGCAGATGCGGCAGTCGTTTGATGAGCGCATGGGCATCATGCGGAACCTCATCGAGCAGAGCACAGACAACGTCAACAAGGTTGCCGCGTCCGTCGACCAGCTGAATCAATCCATTCAAAAATCACGACAGGACGACGGCGCCCGGGCCGACCAACTCTCCGGACAGGTCCAGGCGCTTCACGATACGGTCGACGAACTGAAAGCTCGCATGACCAAGGTGACGCAGCAGCTCGACGCCATCCAGTCCGCGCAGCAGAATATCGTCGCCCCTTCCGCTCCGGCTGCTGGTGCTCCGCAGGCTGGGTCACAGGCGCCTCCGGCCGACGTCCTTTACAACAATGCTCTTCGCGATTACAACGCCGGCAATTACGATCTTGCCAGCCAGGAATTCGCCGATTATCTGAAGTTCTATCCCAACACCGAACTCGCAGGTAACGCGCAGTTTTATCTCGGCGATGTGGCCTTTCGCCAGGGCAACTACGCCCAGGCCGTCAAGGCGTACGACGCCGTGATTGAACAATTCCCGGAAGGTAATAAGTCGGCGGCCGCGCAGTTAAAGAAGGGATACGCCCTTCTCGAGCTCGGACAGCGTCAGGCTGGTATTCGCGAACTGAATGCGCTGGTAACGCGATATCCGCGCAGCCTCGAGGCACAGCAGGCCAAGGATCGGCTGCGAAAGCTCGGCGCGGCAACACCCGCGTCGAAGAAATCTCCGCGCGGCTAATCCTTATCGGCTCACAAGATCAAGGTCGCGGAGACAATACCGGATCTCCGCGGCCATATCGGTGATCCGCATTCCTTCCTGCACCATCAGTTTGCAGGAGATCGCCTTCCGCAAAGGTGTCCCCTCTCCCGTGTCGTAGGTTACCCGGCAATACTGGCAGTCCTCATTCCAGCAGAAGCGCCCATAGGAAATGGCTTCTTGCGCAAGAAACTGGAATCCGCGCAGCAGGCTGTTGTTTTCGGGTACATTGAAGTCCTTGCCCAAAATCTTGATCTTTACCAGCTTTTCATAGGGATGAAGCAGCGGCCCCGGAGAACTCATCGCCTCATTCTAGCTGCTACTCTCGCCGGACAACAGTGCTTCCCCAGGTGTCATCTTCTTCGTTATGACCCACAACAGACCCGACAATCCTGACGACCGCCGTGACCCCATTCGCGAGGGTAGCTCGCTCAGCGGCTCGACCGAGCGCGACAACGCCGCAACCGAGAAAGCTCTCCATCCCGGCCAGCGGCAGGACCAATCCGTAAGCAGCGAATCGCACAAGGAATCGCGCAGTCCCGAAGGTGATGCGCAGGACCAGGATCCCGGTCAGCGTCAGAAACAAAATCAGGCCGACAAGAAAGAAGACGATCTCGCGGCCTGATCGAACCTTAATTAGGCGGTCTTGCGGTAGTCCTTTGTGAGGCCGCCGTCTTCCGGCTCCCCCGTGTGTTCCTCGTTCTCCCCGGGTTCCGGAAAATCGGTGTCGTTCGCCTTCACCAGTGGATTCTCGTTCCGGTGCGGAAGCTGTCCCGCCATCGACGTATTCGTTTCCTGTTCGGGCGAGTCCTGCTCCACCGCGCCTTTACTCGCAAAAGAGTCCTTTTCCTTCTCTTCCAAGTTGCCCCTCAGTGCTGCTCAGATTTTTCCTGCTACCGGTAAGATGCAGGCCGCAAGGCGAGAGAAGGAATTAACGCTCGTACAACGTCACCAGTTCGCGCAGGCGTATCGCAAGCTCTTTTGTAAGCGCCCCCGGTTTCATTCGCCAGCGCCAGTTCCCGCTCGACGTTCCCGGAAGGTTCATCCTCGCCTCGTTTCCTAAGCCCAACAGGTCCTGCATCGGAACGATCGCTGTATTCGCCACGGAAGCAAGCACTCCCTTGATCAGCACCCAGTTCACCGGCTCATCTTTGAACCCCAGGTAAGCTCGCGCATACGCGTGCTCCTTACGGATGTCCTCTTCCGTCCGAATGCTCCCCTTACCCGGGCGGCTGTTCCACCAACCCACCACGGTATCGTTGTCGTGGGTGCCGGTGTACGCCACCAGTTCTCTCACATAGTTGTGAGGACGAAACGTGGGCGCCTGCGGATCGTTCCCAAAACCGAATTGCAGGATCGCCATCCCCGGCATGCGGAACCGATGCCGGATCTCCTCGACCTCCGGCGTAATCACTCCCAGGTTCTCCGCAATGATCGGCAAATCTCCCAACTCGCGCTGAAGTACTTCGAACAACTCCGCGCCGGGACCTTTTACCCAGCGGCCGTTCATCGCGGTCTTTTCCGAAGCCGCTACTTCCCAATACGCCTCGAACCCACGGAAGTGATCGATGCGCACGTAGTCATACAGTCGCAAAGCCGAACGCAGGCGTTCCACCCACCATGCGTAGCCGCGCTCTTTCATCAGCGGCCAGTTGTAAATCGGATTGCCCCAGAGTTGGCCTGTTTCGCTGAAATAGTCCGGCGGAACCCCTGCCACTTTCTCCGGATTTCCCCTTTCATCCAGGCAGAACAACTCACGGTTCGCCCACACGTTGGCGCTGTCATGCGCCACGTAGATCGGAATATCCCCGATCACGCGAATGCCCTTCTGCCGCCCGTACTCCCTCAACTCGTGCCACTGTCGGAAAAAGACGAACTGCCAGTATTTGATCGTCTCAATCTCCTGCGACAATTTCCGCGACCAGTCGGCTAATGCTCTTGCATCCCTTCCGGCAAGGCTGGCTGGCCATTGGCTCCAGGCCACCAGGTCATGCGCTTCTTTCAGCGCCATGAATAGCGCGAATTCATCCAGCCATTTTGCATTTTCACGACAGAACTCATCGAACTCATCCCGGCGGTCGGACCGCAAGAATCTTTCGGCCGCCTTGCGAAGCAGTGGCTCCTTGAACTTGATCACCGCCCCAAAATCGACCTCGTCCTCATCGAATACCGGGACCTCACCTAAATCTCCTTCGCGCAACTCTCCCGACGCGATCAGCCTCTCGATGCTGATCAGCAGTGGATTACCTGCGCTTGCCGAAAGCGACTGGAACGGCGAATCGCCATAGCCGGTCGGATTCAACGGCAACACCTGCCAGAGCTTCTGCCCCGCATCCGCGAGGAAATCAATGAAGCGATAAGCCTCTTCGCCGAAGTCGCCGACCCCGAATCGTCCCGGCAACGACGTCGGGTGCATCAGGATTCCGCTGGATCTCGGGAACTTGTTTTCCGTATTCATCGCCACTCGATTTTAGCCTCTCAGCGGACGTCGCCCGCCACATACCACGCGAGCACCAACTCGCCGCATCTGTTTGAGATGCAAGCTCATTTCAGAAAAGCTGTGGAAGTGCGTGGATGGCAAAAGTAGTTACCGAAAAAGCTAGGGAAAAGAAACCTCGCACCAGTCTTGAGAAGCCCTCCATCTGGGAACTCGGCGGACTCTCCTGGTGGCAGTTGCTAAAGCGCCTCTGGACGAGCATGGATTCCAACCATGACGACTCCTTCGGCCGTGCAGCCGAATTGGCGTACTTCTTCTTTCTCGCGGTTTTTCCGGGGTTGTTGTTCCTGATGACCGTGCTGGGAATCGTAGCGGGCAACAACGAGAGCTTTCGAACCACGCTCTTCTCCTACGCGGCCCAAGCGCTTCCCCCATCGGCCTGGGAACTGGTTCAGAAAACCATTTCCGAAACTGCGAAATCGGCTACCGGATGGAAGGTCGCCCTGGGTATTTTGGGCGCTTTATGGTCGGCTTCGGCCGGGACATCCACGCTTATGACCGTGCTCAACTTCGCCTATCACGTGAAGGAGCGCCGTTCGTGGCTCAGGACACGCTTTGTGATCGCTCCCCTGCTCACCATCGCACTCGCCGGACTTCTCCTCGGCGCATTAGGGATTATTTTGTCAGGGCTGTGGACATCCAACTGGGCCGCCGCCCACGGCTTCGGGACAGCCGCGATAATCTGGCGCATCATTCAGTGGCCGATCGCGTTCTGCTTCGTCGTATTCGCCTTCGCACTTCTTTACTTTTTCGCGCCCGATGTCGAAGACCAGAAATGGTACTGGATCACCCCCGGCTCCATCATCGGGGTTATGCTGTGGGTCGCTGCATCCGCAGGCTTCCGCGCTTACCTGCATTTCTTCAATAGCTACAGCGCCACGTATGGCTCCCTCGGCGCTGTCATCATCCTCATGTTGTGGTTCTATATCACCGGACTCACGCTGCTCATCGGTGCTGAAGCTAATGCCGAAATCGAGCACGCCGCTGCCGAGCACGGTCGTGCCGACGCAAAACTCAAGGGAGAGAAGGAGGCCCCAGCCGCCTGATTACGGCCAGTGGGCTCAAGATAAGGTTAGTCCGTCCGCATCGCCAGAATGGGATCAAGTTTCGCAGCCGAGCTCGCAGGCCAGTATCCGAACAGCACGCCTACTCCCGTGGCGAGCAGCAGAGCTACTGTCACCCCGGCCCACGGTATGTCGATCGCAACCGAGCTTTCAATCAAATCCGAGACAGAGTACGTGAGTGCCACCGCGATCACCACTCCAACCAGCGCGCCGGCAAAACTGATGAAGCCCGCTTCCAGCAGGAACTGAAGTCGAATCTCCGAAGGACGTGCCCCCAGCGCTTTGCGTACACCGATCTCCTTGGTTCGCTGAGACACGTTCACCAGCATGATGTTCATGATGCCAGTACCTGCTGTAATGAGCGTAAGGATCGCAATGCACAGCAGGACCATGCTCATCGCAAACGAAACGTCCTTCGCGGTCTCCAGCAGCGACGACAGATTATCGATCGAATACGGCGTCTCCGGCCGGTGCCTCGTGTGCAGCAGCCGTCGCATCTCTTCCGTCATCGTCGGAACCTGCTCGGGCGATGACGCCTGCACGTACATCACTTGGAAAAAGTTGTCGCCCGTGATCGACCGCACCAGCGGGAACGGGATCAGCACGGTTTCGTTTTGGATCTCCGATTGTCCAAACGTAGGAATGCTTTCGCGAAACGTGCCGATGATCGTGCACCGGAACTGATCCAGCCGCATCTCGTTCCCCAGCGGCGGATCGCCGCGGAACGCGAGCTCCGCGATTCGGTCGGTCACCAGGCACACCTTCGACCGTGACGTGAAATCCTCGTCATCGAAGTATCGGCCGGAAGTGATTTTCAAGTTACGGATCGTCTGGAACTCTTCCGTTACGCCCACCAGTCGAGCGCGTCGAGTGCGGTCTCCGGCCTGGTAGTCAGCCGGCATGTCATACGTTCCCGCGGCCGCCTTCACCGAAGGGATCGTCTCCCGCAGGGCCTGCATGTCTTCTGGCGTCAGTTCATCTTCCTGCCTGGTGGTCTCGCCTCTTACCAACGAAGCAAATGCAATGTTCGCGCCGACTCCCTGGATTTGCGACGAGATGTACTCCTTCCCCGTCGAGACAATCGTCACCACCAGCACGATCGCGCTGCTGCCAATGATGACGCCAAGCATGGTGAGGGTAGCCTTCAGCTTGTCGGCGCTCAGCGCCCACAGCGCAAACTTGATTCCCTCTCGCCACTGCATGTGCTCTAGTCCTTTAAGGAAGCGGTTGGTTCGTCAAAAGAAAATTATCGCCGTTTTGGCGGACTACGATCATCTTCTCTCGCCCTGCCAGTTGCTCCACCTTCGGCAACTCCGAAGGATACGTCACAAGATAAAAGCGCTCCGGACCATTCCAGAGACGCGCGAACTGCTCGTCCCCGATGAACACCTGCGGAGCACCCGGCGCATACGAACCATACTCTAGATTATTGATTCGCCCGTTCCACAAAAGTGCCGTCTTATTTGTGTAGAAGAACACCGACGAGAACGCGTAGTACGCATTCGCCTCAATCAACTGCCCCGGCGGACTTTTCTTCAAAGCCTCTGCCAGCGCATACGATCCGAGGTAAGGATCGAATCGCACCAGCGCCACTCGCGACGCCTGGAAGAAAACGATCATCATCGCCGACGTCGCCAGTGCTACTTTCACCCGCTCCCGACGCCACATCAACAGGCATACCGCACCGATCCCGAACGCAATCACCGCCATCGCCAGTGGTAACTTGAGGTAAGCGAACGCCCCCAGCGTCAGATCCGACATGTGACCCATCGACAGCGTGTACATGTCCGGATTCTGCGTGAGCGCCCGCGAGATATCCCCCACCGCCGGCATTCTCCAAGACATCGCCAGCAACGCCGCGAGCACCACAAACAGCACCGAACAGACTGCCACCAGTGATCGTGTTCCCCACTGCACCCACCGTCCGCCGGCCGCAATCGCCGATCCGATCAGCAACGCGAGCGCCGGGTAGATCGGCATCGAGTAGTACTCCTGCGTGGTTGAAAATGTGAAGAACACCATCACCACGGCGATCCAGCAGATCGCCATCAGCCGCAGCCTTCCCTCTCGCGTGCCCGGCCTGTACGACAGCTTGAAAGCGTTCGGCAGATATACCGACCACGGAAACAGCCACACCAGGTTCAACAGCCAGAAGAGCGGTCGAGGCACTGTGTTGTAGTCCCGCGGATACCGCAGGTTCAAGAATCGCAACAGGTGCTCGTTGAAGAAGTAGAACCAGAAGAATCCGCGATATTCACCCGGACCGCTGTGCATGGAAAACACAAAATATGGCGGGTTACGCAACGTTGCCAGCACATGCCACGGGACGGCAATCACCAGCGCGAATCCGATCGCCAGCGGCAATCTCAGCCGCTTCCATGCCGCCCACGACAACAGTTGTCGTGTCACGCCCATGTACACCAGTGCCGCCAGTATTGGGAATACGATCCCGATCAGTCCCTTGAGCAGCAGTCCGCAACCGATGCTCAACCCCATCACCAGCGCCCAGCGCCGCGGATGTCTTTCCTCCGGCTCCAGAAGTCGCATCCACGCCCAGATCGTCGCCGCGATGGTCAGCGTCACCATCACATCTGGAATCTGTATCCTCGTGAACAGGTACAGCCCCACGCACGTACTGATCGCCAGCCCGGAATAGAATCCCGCCTCTTCCCCAAACGCCCAGCGCCCCCAGCGGTACACCAGCCAGCAAAGCAGGATCGACGATAACGCCAGCGGGATCCGCGCCGCCCAATCGTGTACTCCGAACACGCGGTACGACACCGCCATCGTCCAGTACACCAATGGTGACTTTTCCAGGTACGCCACGCCATTCAGACGCGCCGTTACCCAGTCGCCCGACTCGAGCATATTGCGCGCAATCTGCGCCTGCACCGCGTCCGTGTCGTCCATCAACCGCGGCGGACTAATGATGTTAAGCAGGAATACTAGGCACGCGACAACGACGACGATCCAACCGCGTCTTGCGATCCCGCCGCCGTCCGAAGTTCCGCCTTCGAAGCTGGTTCGATTTTCCACTCGTTCATCCAGATAAACAGAACCATCAGTCCCCATAGGTGGTACCCCAGATTTGCTTTCCTTTGCAGATGGGCATCAATGCACCTTTTCACCGCCGGCCAGTCAAACAGGCCACTCCTCTTCACCGCAGCCTCATTCAGTGTATCCAGCAGCAACGGCCGCAGCTCAGCCCGGAACCAGTGGTGTATCGGGATATCGAATCCAATTTTCGGACGCGTCAGCACGCTCTTCGGCAACTTGTCCTTCATCAACTGCCGCAGGATGTACTTCGACGTCCCGCCTCGCAGTTTGAATTCCTCCGGCAATTGCGCCGCGAATTCAACAATCCTCGGGTCCAGATACGGAGGCCGTACCTCCAGCGAGTGCGCCATGCTCACCCGATCCACCTTATAAAGAATGTCGTCCGCCAGGTAATATCGCTGGTCCAGCGCCAGATACTTCTCAAGCCCGCCGATCCCTCGCATCGAATTCACGACTTCACTCAGCGGCCTCTGGTCAGCGAACTTGTACAGTTCGCGTTTCTCTTCCTCCGAGAATGTCCCATTCCAGAAGACGTGCGCCAGTTCCGGCGACATCAGGCTCCCTTGCAGGAACCGCTTCACCTTGTACTCGAATCCGATCTTGTCATCAGACACCGGCAGCAGGTTCGCCGCCGACAACGCCGCACCCCGCAGGAATTTCGGAAACGCCCTCGCCGTCTCCGCGTATCGGTTCGCCTGGTAAGTCAGATATCCCGCAAACAGTTCATCCGACCCTTCTCCGCTCAGGATCACCGTCACGTGTTTTCGGGTCATCTCTGCCAGGAACCACACCGGAAGCGCGCCCGCATCGGCGCTCGGTTCGTCCGAGTAGTACGCCAGCTTCTGAATCACATCCGGGATATCTGCCGTCGGCGCCAGGTCGAAGTCATGATGCTCGGTCCCGTAATGCGCACTGACCTCGTCCATGAACCGGCTCTCGTCGAATGACCGTCCCTTGAACGTGATCGAAAAGGTCTTCACCTTCCCCGGATACGCCTTGGCCGCATAGTGCAGCACCGTCGACGAATCCAGACCGCCGCTCAGCCACACCCCGAGCGGCACATCCGAAACCATTTGCTCCTTCACCGATGCCGCCAGCAGTCGATCCAATTCTTCGCACGCCTCGGGCAACGAAATCTTCATCGGGACCCGCCGCAGTTCCGGCACATATCGGCTGATCCGGACCGTGCCATCCCGCCACTCCAGGAAGTGTCCCGGCATCAGCTTCGTGATCCCGTCCACCAGCGTGTACGGACCCGGTACATAATTCAGGCTCAGATAGCAGTTCAGGCCGGCGTGATCCACATTCCGCTTCACCCGCGGATGCGCCAGGATGCACTTCATCTCCGACCCAAAATAGATCTCTCCATCCTGCGCACAGTAGTACAGGGGCTTAATGCCCATCTGGTCACGAGCCAGCACCAGCCGTCGCTCCGACTTCACGTACAAGCCCACGGCGAACATCCCCCGCAGCCGCGCGAACGAATCCGTCCCCCACCGCAGGAACGCCTTCAGCACCACTTCGGTATCGCAGTTGGTCTCGAAGGTAAACCCTTCTTTTTCAAGCTCCGGGCGCAGTTCTGTGTGGTTGTAGATCTCCCCGTTGAAGACAATCACCACGTTCCCGTCGGGGCTGTACATCGGCTGGTGCCCATGCGCCACATCCCGGATACTCAGCCGCACTGCCCCCATCGACATCTGCTCCGATCGGAATTCTCCGGAGTCGTCCGGACCCCGGTGATAGAGGTCACGAATCGCGTTCTCCAGAAACCCGTCCGGCAGGGCCGATTTTCGATGTGAGTACCCGAGAATTCCGCACATTTAGGCTTGTTTCCGCGTGTTCTTTTAAGCCACAACCGTTGTGATACTTGGAAATACGAGGTTAACAGATGGTTAAAACAAAGGTAAACGTTCAGCAACTCTGGGTCCGCGCCTAACCTGTTGAAATCCATCCCCATCCCATCAAACCCATTCTGCCCCTCATGCATCCAACTCGCCTTGAGAGTTCCTCAGCGGACGTATCCTTGGGGCGCGCTTCGGGGTTAGGGGAATGGAAGTATTGACCCGACGGCGGTAACGCAATACAAAGGAACCAATCCTCTGTCGAACTGTTCAGGTAATCACCCCATTAATGCACCCCAAAAAGCATTTCGTCTCGGAGACGAACATGGACACCGCCGCACAGCAAACTGCTGCCGCGACTCCCGTCGAGCCCCCCATAGAGCCGGGGTCGAACGGATCTGCGCCACATCTCAACACCGAAGCTGAGTACCTCGCTGTCATCCTTGGAGGCCTTCGCACTATGAGCGACGGAGACTTCTCCGTCCGCCTCCCCGTAACCTGGACCGGACTCCACGGCAAGATCGCCGACTACTTCAACGAGATCGTCTCTTCCAACGAACAGATGGCTCGGGAACTCAAGCGCATCGGCCAGGCCGTCGGTAAGGAAGGTAAGACTCGCGAGCGCACTCGCTTTCAACATCCTCGTGGCGCTTGGGGCGAGATGGAAACATCCGTCAATACACTCGTTGACGACCTCCTCCGACCCACGACGGAAGTCACCCGCGCCATCGCCGCCGTAGCACAGGGAAATCTAAATCAAACCGTACGCCTCGACGTGGATGGCCGCCCCCTCGAAGGCGAGTTCCTCCGCTCCGCCAACATCGTCAACACGATGATTCAGCAGCTCGGCGTCTTTACCGCTGAGGTTACCCGTGTCGCCCGTGAAGTCGGTACCGACGGTAAGCTCGGCGGTCAGGCTCAGGTGCCTGGTGTCGCCGGAACCTGGAAAGATCTCACTGACTCCGTCAACTCCATGGCCTCGAACCTCACCGGTCAGGTCCGTAACATCGCCGAAGTCGCCACCGCTATCGCCAACGGCGACCTCTCCAAGAAGATCACCGTCGACGTGCGCGGCGAAATTCTCCAGCTCAAGGAAGCCATCAACACGATGGTGGACCAGCTACGCTCCTTCGCCTCCGAAGTGACGCGCGTCGCCCGCGAAGTCGGTACCGACGGAAAGCTCGGCGGACAGGCCGTCGTCCCCGGCGTCGCTGGAACCTGGAAGGACCTCACCGACTCGGTCAACGCCATGGCCGGAAACCTCACGGCTCAGGTCCGCAATATCGCCGAAGTCACCACCGCCGTCGCTCGCGGAGACCTTTCCCGCAAAATCACCGTCGACGTAAAGGGCGAAATTCTCGAACTCAAAGACACCATCAACACGATGGTCGATCAGCTCAACGCGTTCGCAGGCGAAGTCACCCGTGTTGCCCGCGAAGTCGGTACCGAAGGAAAACTCGGCGGACAGGCACAGGTCCCCGGTGTCGGTGGCACTTGGAAGGACCTCACCGACAACGTCAACTTCATGGCCAGCAACCTCACTGGTCAGGTCCGTAACATCGCTGAAGTCGCCACCGCTATCGCCAACGGCGACTTGTCCAAGAAGATCACCGTCGATGTGCGCGGCGAAATTCTCCAGCTCAAAGAAACTCTCAACACCATGGTGGACCAGCTCAACCGGTTCGCCGGAGAAGTTACCCGCGTCGCCCGCGAAGTCGGTACCGAAGGCCGCCTTGGCGGCCAGGCCAACGTGCCCGGTGTGGCTGGAACCTGGAAAGATCTCACCGACTCCGTCAACTCCATGGCCGGCAACCTCACCGGTCAGGTCCGTAACATCGCCGAAGTGACGACCGCCGTCGCCCGTGGCGACCTCTCCCGCAAGATCACCGTCGACGTGAAAGGCGAAATTCTTGAACTGAAGAACACCATTAACACCATGGTGGACCAGCTCAACGCCTTCGCCGGAGAAGTGACCCGTGTGGCTCGCGAAGTCGGTACCGAAGGAAAACTCGGCGGTCAGGCAGAAGTGCCGGGCGTCGCCGGAACCTGGAAGGATCTCACCGACAACGTCAACTTCATGGCCGGAAACCTCACGGCTCAGGTGCGTAACATCGCCGAAGTGGCAACCGCTGTGGCACGTGGCGACCTTTCCCGCAAGATTACCGTCGATGTGAAAGGTGAAATCCTCGAGCTCAAAAACACCATCAACACCATGGTGGACCAGCTCCGCTCTTTCGCCTCCGAAGTGACACGTGTCGCTCGTGAGGTCGGTACCGACGGCAAACTCGGTGGACAGGCTCTCGTGCCCGGCGTCGCCGGAACATGGAAAGATCTCACGGACTCCGTGAACTCCATGGCCTCGAACCTCACCGGGCAGGTGCGTAACATCGCCGAAGTCGCCACCGCAATCGCCAACGGCGATTTGTCGAAGAAGATCACCGTGAACGTCAGCGGCGAAATCTTGCTGCTGAAAGACACCATCAACACCATGGTGGACCAGCTCAACGCCTTCGCCGGAGAAGTCACCCGCGTGGCTCGCGAAGTCGGTACCGAAGGACGTCTAGGGGGTCAGGCCAATGTGCCCGGTGTTGCCGGAACGTGGGGCGATCTCACCGACTCGGTCAACGCCATGGCCGGAAACCTCACCGGTCAGGTTCGTAACATCGCCGAAGTGACGACGGCTGTCGCCCGCGGCGACCTTTCCCGCAAGATCACCGTAGACGTGAAGGGTGAAATTCTTGAGCTCAAGAACACCATCAACACCATGGTGGACCAGCTCAACGCGTTTGCTGCCGAAGTAACCCGCGTCGCCCGCGAAGTCGGTACCGAAGGAAAACTCGGCGGTCAGGCACAAGTGCCGGGCGTCGCCGGAACCTGGAAAGATCTCACCGACAACGTCAACGTCATGGCCGCGAACCTTACCGGCCAGGTCCGTAACATCGCCGAAGTCGCCACCGCGATCGCAACCGGCGATCTCTCCAAGAAGATCACCGTGGACGTTCGCGGCGAGATTCTGCAGCTCAAAGAAACGCTCAACACCATGGTCGAGCAGTTGCGCTCCTTTGCTGCCGAAGTGACGCGCGTCGCTCGCGAAGTCGGCTCTGAAGGACGCCTCGGCGGTCAGGCCAACGTGCCCGGTGTCGCCGGTACCTGGAAGGACCTCACCGACTCGGTGAACGCTATGGCCGGAAACCTCACGGCCCAGGTGCGTAACATCGCCGAAGTGACGACGGCCGTGGCCCGCGGCGATCTCTCCCGCAAGATCACCGTCGACGTGAAGGGTGAAATTCTTGAGCTCAAGAACACCATCAACACCATGGTGGACCAGCTCAACGCGTTCGCTGCTGAAGTGACCCGCGTCGCCCGCGAAGTCGGTACCGAAGGCAAACTCGGCGGACAGGCGCAGGTGCCCGGTGTCGCCGGAACCTGGAAGGACCTAACCGACAACGTCAATGTCATGGCCGCCAACCTCACCGAGCAGGTGCGCGGCATTGTCAAGGTCGTGACCGCCGTCGCCAACGGCGAACTCACGCAGAAACTCACCGTGAACGCGAAGGGCGAAGTCGCCGCTCTCGCGGAAACCATCAACAACATGACCGATACGCTCGCCACCTTCGCCGACCAGGTGACCACCGTGGCCCGCGAAGTCGGTGTGGAAGGTCGTCTTGGCGGTCAGGCCAACGTGCCCGGTGCTGCCGGAACCTGGAAAGACCTTACCGGCAACGTCAACTTGCTGGCCGACAACCTCACCAACCAGGTTCGCGCAATCGCGGAAGTGGCAACTGCCGTCACCAAGGGTGACCTCACCCGTTCCATTCAGGTGGAAGCCAGCGGCGAAGTCGCCGAGTTGAAGGACAACATCAACACGATGATTGACAACCTTCGACTCACCACCGAACGTAACACCGAGCAGGACTGGCTCAAGACAAACCTCGCTCGTTTCACCGGCATGTTGCAGGGGCAACGCGACCTCAGCACCGTGGGGCGCATGCTTCTCTCGGAACTGGCTCCGCTCGTCAATGCGCAGCAGGGCGTCATCTATCAGGTCGATTCGGAAGAGTCCGGCAGCATGGTGCTGCTCTCCGCATTCGCCAACAGCCCGGACGGACACCTCGAACGCGTCCGTATCGGCGAAGGCTTAATCGGACAGTGTGCGGCCGAAAAGCGCCGCATGCTCATCAGCGATCTCCCCGAAAGAACGGTTCCGATCCGCTCAGGACTGTTCGAAGCCGTTCCCCGAAACGTGATCGTCCTTCCGATTCTCTTCGAAGAAAAGGTCAAGGCCGTAATCGAACTCGCCTCATTGAGCATGTTCAACGCCTCGCATCTGTCGTTCCTTGAACAGCTCACTGCCAGCATCGGCATCGTGCTCAACAGTATCGAAGCCACCATGCAGACCGAAGCTCTGCTTAAGCAGTCGCAGCAGTTGGCAACCGAGCTTCAGACTCAGCAGAAGGAACTCCAGCAGACCAACGAACAGCTTGCGCAAAAAGCTCAACAGCTCGCCGAGCAGAACGTCGAAGTCGAAAGAAAGAACCAGGAAATCGAGCAGGCCCGTCGCGCTCTCGAAGAAAAGGCCAAGGAACTCGCGCTCACCTCGAAATACAAGTCGGAGTTCCTCGCCAACATGTCGCACGAGTTACGCACGCCGCTGAACAGTATTCTCGTTCTCGGCCAGCAACTCCTCGACAATCCCGACGGCAATCTCACCGGCAAGCAGGTCGAATTCGCGCGCACCATCCACGGCGCGGGAACCGACCTCCTCAACCTCATCAGCGACATCCTCGATCTGTCCAAGATCGAATCCGGCACGGTGTCCGTTGAAGCCGAACAGGTCTTCTTCGCCAGCTTGCTCGACGCCGTCTCTCGTCCATTCCGTCACGAGGCGGAAAACCGCAAGCTCACCTTCGAAGTCGCGGCCGACCCGCATCTCGCGCGCAGCCTCGTCACCGACTCCAAGCGTCTACAGCAGGTCCTGAAGAACCTGCTCTCCAACGCCTTCAAGTTCACCGAGAACGGCGGTGTCAGGCTCTCCGTCTCTGTCGCTCAGAAAGGATGGTCGGAAGGACATCCCGTCCTCAGCACCGCTGGAAACGTCATTGCCTTCGAGGTCAGCGATACCGGCATCGGTATCCCCTACGAGAAGCAGCGCATCATCTTCGAAGCCTTCCAGCAGGCAGACGCCAGCACCAGCCGCAAGTACGGTGGAACCGGTCTCGGACTCGCCATCAGCCGCGAACTGGCCAGCCTGCTTGGCGGCGAAATCCAGCTCCGTAGCGCTCCCGGCAAGGGCAGCACGTTCACTCTCTACTTGCCACAGACGTACGTGGGCCCATCCTCCGCTAGCACTCCGGTCGTGGACCGCAGCCATCACACGGCCCTGTCGCCGGCACAACTCACGAGCGTCGCTCGCGCCGAGCAGGTCGTCGAAGACATCGCCGACGATCGCGACGACCTCCACACCGGAGACTCCATCCTCCTTATCGTGGAAGACGATCCGCACTACGCGACGATCGTCCGCGATCTCGCCCGCGACAAGGGCTTCAAGGTCCTGATTGCCATGCGCGGCGCGGAAGCCCTGGCGCTCGCGCGCGAATATCAACCGACAGCAATCTCGCTCGACGTCTTCCTGCCCGACATGCTCGGCTGGACGATCCTCAACCACCTCAAGCAGGACTCGGCCACCCGCCACATCCCTGTCCAGATGCTCACTCTCGACGACGATTGGCATCACGGTCTCTCGCGCGGTGCGTTCGCCTTTGTCACCAAGCCGACCTCGCCCGAAGACCTTGAGCAAGCCCTGACGCGTATCCGCGAATACGCCAGCCCGCGTCGCAAGAAACTCCTGGTTGTCGAAGACAATCCCGCCGAACAGCTCAGCATTCGCGAACTGCTCGGCTACCACGACATCGACATCGAAGTTGCCTCGTCCGGTGCGGAGGCCCTCAAGGCCGTCAAGGCACAGCGCTTCGACTGCCTTGTCCTCGACCTTCGCCTACCTGACATGACCGGCTTCGAAGTGCTCGAGCGCCTGCGCGATACACCCGAGCTCACCGATCTGCCGGTCGTCGTGTTCACCGGAAAGGAACTCTCCCCCGACGAAGACGCCCGCCTGCACACCTTGGCCCGTAGCGTCGTCGTAAAAGATGTCGAGTCCCCCGAACGTCTGCTCGACGAAACTGCGCTCTTCCTACACCGCGTCATCGCCGACCTTCCGCCCGAAAAACAAAAAATGCTCGACCGTCTGCATCGCTCCGATGAAGCTCTCGTCGGCCGCAAGGTGCTGGTCGTCGACGACGACGTCCGCAACATCTTCGCTCTCAGCAGTGTCCTCGAACGCCGCGGCATGGAAGTCCTCACCGCCGGCACCGGACGCGAAGCCATCGCTACCATTGAATCCACGCCCGACCTTGCCATCGTCCTCATGGACATCATGATGCCCGAGATGGACGGTTACGAAACCATGCAAGTGATCCGGCAGAACCCATCACTACGCCGCCTCCCCATCATCGCCCTCACCGCCAAAGCCATGAAAGGTGATCGCGAAAAATGTCTCGAGGCTGGCGCATCTGAATATCTCGCAAAGCCGGTCAACACCGAACAGTTGCTCTCGGCCTTGCGCATGTGGTTACACCGGTAATGACAAGGGACACACAACTCGGCACTTTCGGCGGCGATCTCGACAGGGTTAACATCCTCATGGTCGATGACCAGCCTGCGAAGCTTCTCACCTATGAGGCGATCCTCTCCGACCTCGGCGAGAACCTCATCAAGGCAACTTCTGGCCGCGAGGCCCTCGACCAGCTCCTGAAACACGACATCTCCGTCGTGCTCATGGACGTCAGCATGCCGGAGATCGACGGCTTCGAGCTCGCCGAGATGATCCGCCAGCATCCTCGTTTCCAGAAGACCGCCATCATCTTCATCTCCGGCGTCCACCTCAGCGATACCGATCGCATCCGCGGCTATCAGCGCGGCGCCGTCGACTACATCTCCGTCCCCGTCGTCCCCGAGGTCCTGCGCGCCAAGGTCACCGTCTTCGTCGAACTCCATCGCAAGACGCGCCAGCTTGAGAAGCTCAATCGCGAACTCGAATCGCGTGTCGAAGAACGCACCCAGGAACTTCGCGAGAGCGAAGACCAGTTCCGTACCCTTGCCAACTCCATCCCTCAGCTCGCCTGGATGGCCAACCCCGACGGTTCCATCTTCTGGTTCAACCAGCGCTGGTTCGACTACACCGGCGCCTCGCCAGGCATGTCCGACGGCTTCGGATGGCGCGACATCGTTCATCCCGACCACGTCAGTCGCGTCGAAACCGGCCTTAAGAAGTCATGGAGCAACGGCGAACTCTGGGAAGAAACTTTCCCGCTGAGATCCAAGGAGGGCCAGTACGCCTGGTTTCTCACCCGCACCGTTCCCATCTGCGACTCCAATGGCAAGGTCGTCCGTTGGTTCGGCACCGGCACCGACATCAGCGCTCAAATCGAAGCGCAGGCACAAATCCGCAAGCTGAACAGCCAGCTTGAGCAGCGTGTTGCCGAACTCGAAACCATCATGCAGGTTCTCCCAGTCGGCATCGCTCTCGCCCACGATCCCGATTGCGAATACATTTCCGGCAACACCGCTCTCGCGGAACTCCTCGGTGTCCCTCCTGGAGGCAATCTCCTCTACCGCGATGCCTCCGATGCCCCCTACGAGGTCTTCCGCGGCGACAAGAAGCTCAACCCCAACCAGCTACCCGTCCAGACCGCTGCTGCTACCGGAAAAGCCGTCGGCAGTACCGAGTTGCTTATTCGCCTCACCGATGGCACCGAGCGCCACGTGCTCGCCAGCGCCAGTCCACTTTTCGATGAAGCCGGTGCAGTCCGCGGCGCTGTTGGCGCATTCTTCGACGTCAGCACTCGCAAGCAAATGGAAAACATGCTCCGTGAGCGTGCCGACCTCCTCGAACTCGCTACCGAAGCGGTCATGGTCCGCGACCTCGACGGCACACTGCAATACTGGAATTCCGGCGCCGAAGCGCTCTATGGTTGGAATCGCGAAGAAATCATTGGTCGCAATATCCATCAGGTTCTCAACACGGAGTTCCCTGCTCCCCTTGAGGAGATCGAAGCCGCTCTCACCAGCTTCGGTACCTGGGAAGGCAATCTCATCCAGGAGACCCGCGATCACCGTAAGGTCACCGTCTCCAGTCGCAAGGCCTTGAACCGCGAGCGCGGCGTCGTCCTCGAAATCAATCGCGACATCACCGCTCGTCTTCAAGCCGAGGAAGCTCTTCGTCACACCGAAAAACTTGCCGCCATGGGACGCGTCGCCGGCATCATCGCTCACGAGATCAACAATCCTCTCGAAGCCATCACCAACGCCTTCTTCCTCCTGCGCGATCATCCTTCGCTCGACGAAGAAGCACGGCAATACGCCTCCCTGGCCGAACAGGAACTCGTACGCGTATCGCACATCACGCGGCAAACGCTCAGCTTCTATCGCGAATCGAAGCAGCCCATGCTGCTTTCTGTTCCTGAATTGCTCGACGACGTCCTCGAACTGCAAACGCGTCGCTTCCAGGTCGGAGGCATCGAACTTCAGCGCCGTTACCGCTCCGCTGGCCAACTCCAGGGATTCCCTGTCGAACTCAAGCAGGTTTTCCTCAATCTCGTCGGCAACGCCATCCAGGCTATGCCTCGTGGCGGACGTCTCCGCATCAGTGTCCGCGATTCCGGCCGTTGGAACGGATCGACTCCGGGCGTGGTCATATCCATCGTCGACACCGGGTCCGGCATTCGCCCCAAGGATGCAAGACACTTGTTCGAACCGTTCTTTACCACCAAGTCCGAGAAAGGTACCGGCCTCGGCTTGTGGATCAGTCGCGGCATCATCCAGAAATACGAGGGTGACATTCGCTTCCGCAGCATGGAAACCGCTGCCGGCAATCAGACCTGCTTCAAGGTCTTCATCCCCATTGCGACCGCCGACAACGCCTTGAAACCTGCTGTTCGTGCCGAGGCTGCCGGCGGATCACGCGTCGCGCGAGGCAATCGTGGATAACGGCAACTTCACCATCCTTTGTGTCGACGACGAGGCCACCCCGCTATATTTCCGCAAGCTGGTGCTCGAAAAGAATGGCTTCCATGTGCTCACCGTTCCGTCTGCGATGCAGGCCATCCAGCTTCTCGCCAACACGCGCGTCGATCTTGTGCTCTCCGACATTCTTATGCCGGAAATGCCAGGTACCGAACTCCTCCAGCGCCTTCGGAAATCGCACCCCAAGCTCCCCATCATTCTTGTTTCCGGCCTCAACGAAGTTCCTCCCGAGGCCGCTCAGGCCGATTTGTTTATCAGCAAGCTCGAGGGACCCATCGTCATGTGCGAGAAGATCAGACAGGTTCTACAGCAACATCAGAGTTCACACGAGACGGGCAGCGCAAACGCAAACGCCTCTTCGCAATCCGCAGCCCTGTGATACTGTATCGTAATACGATGTATCTTCCGGCTCTTGCCGGATGTAGCTTCGGCCAGGCATGACCGACGAGAAACGCAGAGCAAAAGTCGACCAATTCATCGTCGAGCAAATAGATAGCGTTCCCCACCTGGAAGCGCTGCTCCTGCTTTGGAACAGTCGTCCCAATCCGTGGTCTTCGGAACGAATGGCCCGTGCTCTGTACGTGCGTACCGATGTCGCCTCTAAAATCCTCGCCGGACTCGTCCAACGCGAGCTCATCGTGGCCGACGACGATTCGTTCCGTTGCGAAGAACATTCTCCCGAAACTAGCCAGTTACTCGGCGATCTCGACGCCATTTACCGGAAGGAAGTCGTCCGCATTTCATCCATAATTCATTCCAAGGCCTCTGCCGGTGTCAGGGATTTCGCCAAGGCATTTCGCTTTACGAAGGAAGACCAATGATGGCCGCAGCCGTCTACATACTCGGTGCTTTACTGGCGCTCCTATGTGCGCTCCTGTTGTTGAGGGGTTACCTTCGCGGACGCCAGCGCTTGCTCCTCTGGAGTGGCCTCTGTTTCCTCGGCCTTTCCATTTCCAACGTGCTCGTATTTTTTGACCTTGTCGTCCTTAGGGAAGGACCCGACCTTTACCTCGCACGCCTCATCACCGCTGCAGTCGCCATGTTGCTCATGCTCTACGGGCTCATCTGGGAGGCCGCATAATGATGGTCCTGGAATCTTTCCTGCTCGGCGTGGTCGCAACCGCTTCATTCACCGCGGCTATGTTCTTCCTCAAGTTCTGGAAACAAACGCACGATCAACTCTTCCTCGCCTTCGCCATCGCTTTCGCCATCGAAGGCTTCAACCGCTGCGCCATCCTTATGCTCGACAAACCCAACGAAGGCAGTCCCCTCATCTATGTCGTGCGCCTTTTCGCCTTCCTCCTCATCCTCGGCGCCATCCTCAAGAAAAACTACGGCCACCGCTAGCTTCCGTCGTGGATCTGGGTGGCGTAGACAGTGGATATGTGGCACAGATATTCCTGTTCGTGCCAACGAGCGGCACCTCGCCACCCTACCACTGCTGTTCACGAAAAATAACCCGGGACCTAGTCCCGGGTTATGCATCACCCCTCAGCCACCGATTGAGGCAAAGAGGCCCAACCGGATTAAAAATCAAGCTGCCGATTTCGCCGCGGTCGAGCGAAGCGACCTGAAGCCTGTACGGACCTCCTCTGAAAATAGCTTCGGCTGCTCCCAGGCTGCGAAGTGGCCGCCCTTCTCAAGCTTGTTGAAGTGGATCAGTTTGGGATATGCCCGTTCGGCCCAGCTCCGTGGAGCGGGATAGAGTTCGTCAGGAAAAACGCTCACGGCTACGGGGACAGAGACTCCTTTCACGTTGAAGTACCCTTGGCCCCAGTACTCCCAGTAAAGACGGGCGCCGGACAGCGCGGTATTCGTTAACCACGTGATGGTGATGTTATCGAGGATATCGTCTCGCGTAAGACCCTCCGAAATCCCATCGAACACTCGTGTGATCAGCGCATAGCTGCGCGCATCGTGATCAAGGAAATACGCAGCCAACCCGATCGGTGAGTCTGCAATTCCATAAAGCGTCTGCGGTCGCAATCCCATCTGGTAGCCGTAGGCGATTCCCTTTTGATATACGAACTGCAAACGCTCGTAAGCGATCTTCTCGTCGGCTGACAAACCCGATGGCGCCGGAGTTCCGGAGAATGCCGCTTGATCAATCTCAGTCGGAAAGATGCCAGGCATGTTGGTATGAATGCCAAGCAACTCCGGAGGCGCCTGCTTGCCCATCAAGTCGACGATTACCGCGCCCCAGTCACCGCCCTGTGCCACGAATTGCATATACCCTAGCCGCTTCATCAGCAGCACCCAGGCACGAGCGATGCGGTCGGGACCCCAACCGGGCGCCGCAGGCTTACCCGAGTATCCATAGCCAGGCATCGACGGGATCACCACATGGAAGGCATCCGACGCTTTTCCGCCATGCGCAGTGGGATCGGTCAGTGGCTCAATGATCTTCAATTGCTCCACCACGGAGCCAGGCCATCCGTGCGTCACGATAAGCGGCAGCGCATTCTCGTGCTTCGAGCGCTGGTGGATGAAATGGATGTCTAGGCCGTCAATTTCAGTGATGAACTGCGGATACTCGTTTAGTCGCGCCTCGCACTTGCGCCAATCGTATTCCGTCGCCCAATAGCGGGCCAGCTTTTGCATTGTTGCAAGCTGCACCCCTTGGGTTTCATCCCGCACCGTCTCCTTATCAGGCCACCTGGTCGCCTGAACGCGGCGGCGAAGTTCTGTCAGATCTGTTTCGGGAACGTTCATGCGGAACGGACGGATAGCCGCGTTATCTGCTGACTTGCTGCTTTGTGTCTTTGCGCTGGTCTGACTCATTTTTTGCTCCTTCACACACGACCGAGCGTGTACGTCGAAACCGGATGCATCGGCGCATCGGGTTACGGCTGAGAAACTTCGTCTCATCAGCCGAAGATGAACGAAAGGGGCTTCTGCATTTACATCGAAGAAGTCCGCTGCCGAACACTTCGACCATCGATGGTGAGCTGTGTTAGTGCAACAGCGGACGAGGTTTTTGGACCTCTGTCGCTGGCACGAAGAGGGACCCCACAAGTGCGCAGTAGTATACACATCCTCCCAACCGAGATCACCCGCTAGCAGCGGCTTTTAGTGGGATGGGCACCTTGACTGATGTGACAGAGCCAAGCGTAAATGAACTGTGCGTATCAGCCGATCCCATTTCGGGAAAACAGATGTCAAGGGGGTCCACACCTCCATTTCGACGCAAGTTCCTGATTTAACGGCAAATATAAATTTCAGAACTTTGGCATGTTGCCCCCACCCAAATTGCTATCCTAAAAATGTAGGTGGTGAAAGACGAGTTTTCCGTCTTCACCACCTTTCGCATTTGTTTGCTTTTTTGTTTTGCCGACGACCAACGACTAAGGACCAACGACTTGCTTTACCGAAAAATCGACGAACTGAGGAACTGATGAACTTGTAAGCCCTTTGTTTTCATATATGCGCTGTCTAACTCCTTTGCTTTCATATACACATTCTCCATATATGAAAACAAAGGACTTATAAATCCTTTAGAATCATATATGTAGAGCCCGACGCTCGCGTAACCGCTTTGTTTTCTTATACGAAGGCAAAA
>DATMXP010000046.1 GCA_035561515.1 Terriglobales bacterium
CCTCAGAAGACTTATCCGGGAATAAACAAAGGCGCGGCCGCAGCCGCGCCCATGGAAAAGGTCAGGTCTTATTTGGTAGCCTGCGCCGCCATCGTCGGCATCGACTCGCGATACCAGTTCACCGTCCGCGCCAGGCCCTCTTCGAACTTCACCAGCGTCTTGTAGCCAATGTGCTCCTCGGCCTTCGAGATGTCGGCCAGCGAGTGCTTGATGTCGCCCTCGCGGTCCGGCCCGTACGCCGGAGGCTGGCTGTACCCGATCAGCTTTTGCAGCACCGAGTACGTGTAGTTGAGCGTCACGCGGTTTCCGGTCGCCACGTTGAAGTAGCGCCCCGCCACCTGTGCCGCCGGCGCCTCGCACGCCAGCAGGTTGCCGGAAACGACATTATCGATGTACGTAAAGTCGCGGCTCTGTTCCCCGTCGCCGTAAATGGTCGGCTGCTCGCCCTTCAGCATTTTGCTGATGAAGATCGCCAGCACGCCCGAATACATCGACGTTGGATCCTGCCGCGGTCCGAAAACGTTGAAGTAGCGGATGCTGACCGTCTCCAGCCCGTACACGCGGTAGAACGATGTCATATAGTACTCGCCGGTGAGTTTCGAAACCGCGTAAGGCGAGATGGGATTCGGGATCATGCCCTCGTGCTTCGGCAGCGTCGGCGTGTCGCCGTAGAGCGACGAAGACGAAGCGTACGTGACACGCTTCACCTTGTTGTCGCGCGCAGCGACCAGCAGGTTCAGCGTGCCGTCAACGTTCGAGCGGTTCGAAGTGATCGGATCCTTCACCGAGCGCGGAACCGACGGAATCGCCGCCTGGTGCAGCACGAAGTCGATGTCCTTGCAGGCATCCTGCATCGCGTCGAGATCGAGCAAGTCGGCCTCGCGGAAGTCGATCTTGTCGCGGATCGCCGCCAGGTTCTGGATCTTGCCCGTCGAAAGATTGTCGATACCGCGAACCGAGTGCCCGCGCTCAAGCAGCGCGTGCGCCAACGATGAACCGATAAAACCGGCAATGCCGGTGATCATGTAATTTGCCATGGCTTCACACCGTTCGGGCAGCCCCGCAGAGCTGCCCGATTGTCAGAAAACTAAATTGTTGTTGTCGCTTAGCAAAGCACAATTTTCGGCGACTTAATGCCCTTCGTGGCGTTGCGGCTGTCAACCACCAGTTGCGCTTCGTTCACGATCTTCTTGTAGTCGTAATCGGTGTGATCGGTAACGATCAGCACGCAATCGTACTGGCCAAGATTCTCCAGCGGCGTGTTCTTCATCTGGAGATCGTAATGACGGCCTTTGCCGACCGACGCGAAGAACGGATCGTTGTAGAACACTTCCGCGCCTTCGTCTTTCAGCTTCTCGATGATCGTAAGCGAAGGCGATTCGCGAAGGTCGTCGATGTCCTTCTTGTACGCAACGCCGAGCACGAGAACCTTGGAACCATTCAGGCTCTTCTTGCGGCCATTGAGCGCTTTGCTGACCGCAGTTACAACGTGATAAGGCATGCCGGAATTCACGTCGCCGGCAAGCTCGATAAACCGCGTGTAGAAGTCGTATTCACGCGCCTTCCACGAAAGGTAATACGGATCGACAGGAATGCAGTGTCCGCCGAGTCCTGGTCCCGGATAGAACGCGTGGAAACCGAATGGCTTCGTCTTCGCGGCTTCGATCACTTCCCAAATGTCAATGCCCATGCGCAGACAGAGCAGCTTGAGCTCGTTCACCATCGCGATGTTCACGCAGCGATAGATGTTCTCGAGCAGCTTGGTCATTTCCGCTGCGGCCGGAGTCGAGACTGGAATCGTGCGGCGGAAAATGGTGCCGTAAACGGAACGCGCCATTTCGGTCGCGGTCTGGTTCACGCCGCCTACAACTTTGGGAATGTCGTGACGCGCGACTTCGGTGTTGCCCGGATCTTCGCGTTCCGGCGAGAACGCGACGAAGAAGTCTTTGGCGCCGAAGTTGTCGCCACGCGCGACCTTCAGTCCGCCCTTGTTGCCCTTCTCGAGGATCGGGATCAGAACATCTTCGGTCGTTCCCGGATATGTCGTGCTCTCGAGAATTACGATCTGGCCCGCATGAACGTAAGGCGCAATCGCCTTCGCCGTGTTCTCGATGTAGCTCATGTCGGGTTCGCGATACTCGTTCAGCGGAGTCGGAACGCAGATGATGACTGCGTCCATTTCGGCGATCTTGGCGTAATCGGTCGTCGCCTTGAAGCCCGCTCCGCGCGCGCCATTGATCTCTTCGGGAGTGATACGAACGATGTACGAACGTCCGGAGTTCAGCGAATCGACCTTCGAGTTGTCGATGTCAAAACCGGTAATGCCGAACTTCTGTTCGGAGAACAGCAGCACCAGCGGAAGCCCGACGTAACCGAGGCCCACAACGCCAATCTTCGCGGTCCGAGCGTCCACTTTGGACTTGAACTGCTCAAGCACAGTAACAGCAGGCTGTATAGCTGTAGACATAGGCAGATGAATTTCCTTCCGAGAATACCCATGATTCTAGCATCGGGATTCGACGCGAGCGCTTGGGCAGTTTGGTTCTGGGGTAACTGGAGTAACTACCTTTGCAATCCGCTAGTTACGGGTCAGAACGGTTCCTCTATTTGTACATATTTGGGCCGTTTCTCGCCATAGGAAATTAGACCTAGACAGAATTACGTACTCTGGTTGTAGAACGCCCCAATGGCCTCTACGACCAGCCTGAGTTTGTCCTCCCCGAGTTCCGGATAGATAGGCAGAGAAAGCACTTCCAGACTAGCCTTTTCGGAAGCCGGGAAATCGCCCGCCTTGTGTCCCAGGAAGGCAAACGCCTTCTGAAGATGCAGCGGATATGGGTAATAGATCTCGGTCGGAATGCCCTTCTCCGTGAGGAATGCCCGTAGTTCATCGCGCTTCTGGCAACGGATTGTGTACTGGTTGTAGATGTGATGACAACCCGAGGGCTCGATCGGGAGAACGACATGGTCGGTGAGTTTGACTTCCGCGAAAAGCTGCCTGTAGATGGCCGCGTTTCGGCGACGACCTTCCGCCCATTTGTCGAGGTACTTGAGCTTTACGCTGAGGACAGCGGCTTGAACTGAGTCGAGCCTGCTGTTGACGCCGATCATCTCGTACTCGTAGCGACGCGGACTGCCATGTCCACGAAGCTTGCGGAGTTTGGCATCGAGCGCAGGGTCGTTGGTGGTTACGAGACCACCATCTCCAGCGCCGCCGAGGTTCTTAGAGGGGAAGAAGCTGAAGCAACCGAGCGAGGCGTTGGAACCAGCCATCTTGCCACTGCGCCTTGCGCCGATGGCTTGGGCGGCATCTTCGATGACCGCAATGCCGTGCTTCGCCGCGATGGCTTTGATCTCGTCGATCGGCGCCATCAGGCCGAAGAGGTCGACTGGGATGATGGCTTTCGTCTTTGGCGTGATAGCAGCTTCAATCTTCCTGACGTCAATATTGAATGTCGCCGGATCGATATCGACAAAGACCGGCTTGCCGCCGAGTAACGCGATCGGACCTGCGGTGGCGACGAATGTGAACGGCACGGTGATGACTTCGTCGCCGTGCTCAACGCCAACGGCCATCAGAGCGAGCAAAAGAGCATCGGTTCCGGATGCACATCCGACGGCATGCCGCGCGCCGATGTAAGTCGCGAGTTCGTTCTCGAATGACGCGACCTCGGGACTCAGAATGAAATATTGCGAATCGAAGACGCGCGCTACCGCCGCGTCAACTTCAGGCTTTATGGCGCGGTACTGTGCGCGCAGGTCGAGAAATGGGAATTGCAGAAAAGCCTCCGTCCCAATCATATTGCAGGAATTTGAAGCAGAAGCTCAATGGAAATCGGGAAGCGACACGGACAGCGGCCCAAAATGAACCTTGCCTCCTAGAGCGCAGATTTCGTGGCATCCTCTCGTAAATTGAGGTGAACGCGGTTGCGCTCCGTGAGCGAGAGGTGCACATACGGGGCGATAGAGGCCAGCATTAGCTCTAGTTTCCAAGCCTTGACGAACAGGGTATGCGCAATTCTGGCTGCGCCGAGGCGCTTGTGAGCACGACGGGACCGGATATTCGTTCGGGTCAGCCGGCTAAAGGAGTTCCGAATGCCTCGAGTTAGCAGGAATTCATTCGCTCCGTGCCAGGTTCCAGCGAAGGCAAGGGTCATCCGGCACTCGGGCATAACATATAGGTCGAAGTCGAAGACCGCATGAGGAGGCAATACGAAGGTGCATCTGGCCTCATCTTCCTCATAGGAGCCAAAAGCCAACCAAATGTACGCCACCAGTTTGTTCTTCTTGAAAGTACCAAGACACATCGCGTTCTGGGCAAACCTGGAGACTTTTATCTCAGGACGCGCCGGCATCAGATCTAATTCGGGGTCGCCTGGCTTGATCTGACGAATCTGATAGGTTTGGGCTAATTGTCCTGCCAGGAGAGGTGTTTCCGGTATGGGCTGAATGAGAATCTCGTACAGGGAGATCCTCAAACCTGGCGAGACTCTCTGAAGTAATCGATCAGCAAGATACAAAGCGCCAGCAACAAACCCGAATTCCTCAAACGGGCTGGTTAGCTTCTTTAACATTTCAGGTAGAGAACGGCACTATTGTGTGACGATCTCTCTGAATAATCAACTCTCCAGTTGAATTGTTATTTGAGCAGCACGTCCGCAATCCGCTCAGAAGCGTGCCCATCCCAAAGGGGCGGAATGCTTCCCTTTTTGCGCTTGCCGTCGAGGATACGCTGGAGTTCTTGTGCCATCAGCTCGGCGCTTCGCCCGACCATGATGTTCGTGCCAACATCAACGGTGATCGGCCGCTCGGTGTTTTCTCTCATCGTTAGACAGGGTGTTCCCAGGAAGGTGGTTTCTTCCTGGATGCCGCCGGAATCGGTAACAACCGCCGTCGCGCGCGTTTGGAGGCCGAGAAACTCGAGATACGGCTTCGGTTCGGAAAGCATCAGAGCCGCGTGCTTGGATGTGTCGATACCGGCATCGCGCAGTCGCTGCCGCGTTCGCGGGTGGATCGGAAAAATTACCGGAATCTGGCTGGAGATGTCGGTAAGCGCCTTCAGAACGCCGGATAGCCAGGGCAGGTCGTCCACATTAGCTGGGCGATGCAGGGTGACCAGCACGAAGCGATCGGGAGTGTCGGGGGAAACCGAAGCTTTTGCTTGTGGGAGCATGCTGATCAGGGTATCGATCATCACGTTACCGACGAGGCGGATCTTGCTCCCGGAAACCCCTTCGCGCAATAGATTGTCGTCACCGTCCTTGGACGGAGTAAATAACAGGTCGGAGATCTGGTCGGTCAACAGACGGTTGATCTCTTCCGGCATCGTGCGGTCGCCAGAACGGAGTCCAGCCTCAACGTGTGCAACGCGGATCAGCAACTTTGAACAGACGAGCGCGGCTGCAACGGTCGAGTTCACGTCGCCATATACAAGAACGAAGTCCGGCTTGCGCTCGAGCACAACGGGCTCGAAACGGCTCATGATGTCTGCCGTCTGCTGGGCGTGGGAGCCCGAGCCGACCTGGAGATTTACGTCCGGCGCAGGGATCGCCAACTGCTGAAAGAATACGTCGGACATATTGAAATCGTAATGTTGTCCGGTATGGACGAGCGTTTGCGAAATTCCGCGAGCCCTTAACGTCCGAAACACGGGCGCGACTTTCATAAAATTCGGACGGGCACCGATTACGTGAAGAATGTGCATTTTTTTGAGTATACGGGATTGCGTCTTCGGGCCAAATGAAAAGCGCGCCAACAAGGCGCGCTTGGCCAGACTTCTATTGCCTACTAGAGACGACGGCGAAGGGCGGCAAACCCGACCAGGCCCAAGCCGAAGAGCAATGCACTTGCCGGTTCCGGAATGCGACGGCGCGTGCTTAGTCCGGATTCCGTAAATGGCGTGGTGTACACGTCACCCGCACTCGTGGCATTTGGGTTCTGGCTGTACGCAACGACAAACGTTCCCACGGGAACGTCGTTGACAAACTTAACGTTGATGTAGTCTTTCGAGTCGAACGTTGCACCAGATGGCAAGTTAATGGCAAAGACGTAGATTGCGAAGTTGGTAACGGAGATATTGTTGACCTGCAGATCGGCACCGGCCCAATTTACGAAATTGTTGGAACCGTTGCCGGTCAGGTTCAAGACCTTATAAACATCTGCCTGTCCGTTATACGGATGGCTTACGTTCCACTTGTCCTTGAAGGCGGTGGCAGTAAACGAACCTTGATAGCCGGATTTTCCGCTGGTCAGGTTATAGGTGTTGTTCGGATCGCCATAGTTCCAAGTCAGCGAATTTGTTGGCGTCGTGCTGTTGTGATAGAGGTCAACCGACGCAATCGAAGTGGCATCGAACATCGCCTTGGTGGTGTCATTCGGAACGGCAAGGATCAGCAGGATGGGGCTGGCCTGTGGGCCGGCACCACCGCTGTTCATGTAGATATCGACATTTCTCGTAATGGGGTTCACTTCCGTCGGATTGCCTGATCCGGAAGGCGAATACATATAGCATCCGCCAGTGGCGCAACTGGTCCCTACGCCAGGCCCCATATGGAGAACGGCAGGATCATCACCCGGAAGGATGTCGGCGAACGCAGTGGTCGCTGCGGCCAACAACGCTATCAGAACAAGCATTACAACGAATTTGCCCTTGCTCACCATAGTCCGACCGTGATTAGTGCAAGTGGTATGCCAATCTGCAAGTAACGACATCCACATTAACTTCAATCTTTTCAACTAAGTAGCTGTCTTCCACTGCGCTCCGGCCGCAATAGTTGCAAAAGGTTGCGCAGTGCGGAACAGCACTTACTCATGATCGGCGCAGATTCAGAGACCTCATCACCGACCACAACACTTTATACCGAATCTCGCACAGATCCGAAAATTACGCCGGTTACCTGAAGCGCATGACTGAAGCCTGCTGCGTGTCGAGCGCCTACCGTGAAGACGGACAAACGGCAGCCCTTATCGGGCTGCCGTAAAAGTTGGGGACACAGAGCCCCAAAAGTTAGATTGGTCCAAGCTCGCCTCGTTATCCGCGAACTATTTCACCAGTTTGCGGCGGAACAGACCGGCCAAGCCGATCATGCCTGCGCCGAGAATCGTCATGCTGGCCGGCTCCGGAATGCTGAGGTGAGCGTCATACGACGTCACGCCAGCACCAGCGTGAGTGATCTGTACGAGTTGCGTGAGCGAGTAGGAACCATCGCCAGCAATCATGCCATTGGTCGCACCGGCGAATGGAGTCGTGTTGAATGTCAGCAACGCACCAATCGTGTTGGCATAGCCAAACGCGGTGTCGCTGTTGTCATAGTACGCCTGGTATTCGACGGTACCGCCAGTCGTGCCGCCAATCGCGCTATGAGCGTTGCCGCCGGAACCGGTGAAGCCAGTCACGGTCCAACCGATCAGAATCGTGCCCGCGCCGCTGCTGAGGTTGACGCTGTTCAGGTCGATCTCAGGCGGAACCGTGCTCACGATGAGACCCGTGGATACGTTGACGGTCCACACGCCAAGGGAACCATTCAGGGTCACCTGATTAGTGTTGCTCGTCTTTGTAAAGCCAGCGCAAATTGCACCCGCCTGAGAATCGGCGCAAGTGCCGGTAGTGGTCAGCGTGATCCAATCACTTCCGACCTGCAGACCCAGCGTGCCAATTGTCGAAGCGCTTGCCAGGGTCGCACCCAACACCAGAACCGCAAGCAAAATCACTTTGTTGCGTAACATTTGTCTGTGTCCTCCAAGCTTTCTTAGAACTTTGTCTGAGATACCCACGGTGTATGTAGCAGCTTCTCTACCAAACTCGCAAATTTCTAAGTTATTGATAAATATGCCACTAACAGCCGTTGGCTTACCGCATACTCAAAAATGCTGCAATCTTCTGCACTTCCGATGGAAAATCCCCTGAACCGCCGGTCTTCCTTCTTCTTTGAGTCGATGACAGCACTCATGCGTATTGGCCCCTAATAGTGCAAGGGGCATTCCAATCTGGCCTGGTGGTTACCTTTGCGCTCTTGATCTGGATGTTATTTAGAATCAGCAACTTGCATGGGAGCTATTGGCGACTTCCACAGTTACCTCAAGCGCGAAAGGGAAGATGTGCAAATTCATTGCACATTGGGGAAGGAATTCTCTCTTCCTGAAGTGATTAGCGAAATGACTGAGAAAGCTGATCCGCGAAGTCGAAATGCTGCACGAAATCTTGAAGAATTGTGCGGGCTTCTGCCGGATCCGCGACGTAGTCCGCCGATATCGCGACAACAGCGGAGGCCGGGAACTTTGCGGTTAGGCGGGCTTTCGCCTGCAGTGCCTTAACCTGGTATGGGCTGGAGGTAAATTCACCGTTAACCCAGTACCATGTCCAATAAACGCGTTGTCCAACAGTATCCGGTGGTGTAATGAGTTCGATCAACTGGGTCTGTTTTCCATCGATTTCCGCCAGCCGCGTGCCCTTTGAGGCTGCACTCCACTGCGACGCGAGCAAATGCTTTCCTGATGAATTCAAGTCGATACCGTTGCCACCAACGCTGTAGAAGGCGAAATACAGGCGTACTCGCTTTTGAGAGTTGCTGTAGGCAACGCTCTGAGTAAAGCTCGCGGTGTTTGATTCGGAGATCCAGGAGGCCGGGCTAAACGGCTCCGCCTGCCAAGGGCTTTTTATCGTCGGCACCGTCGTGCCGGCACGAATCGGTGCGATACGGTGAGAGACCCAGTACGACGCGGTGGCAGGAACCGCGCTGATCAAGAGCGCGGTGACCGCAACTATCGCCAATGTCTTCGACGAAAGCGGCGCGATGGATGCATCGACTGCGGCAAACTCGAGCCGTTCCGGTTCCGTCTCGCGCCAACGAAATCCGATCGAGAACAATACGAGGGTAACAAGCGAGAAGAAGATCCATCCGTAGATCAGATGATCCACGCCCACGGCGATTCGGTTATCGGAGATGTAGCCGAGCGCCACAATACCGTAAGCGCGGATGGCGTTCGCAGCGATTGGAAATACCACTGCGAGCACCATGAATATGATTCTTCGCTTCGTGGATCGATAGACCAGATGTGCGAACACGAGTCCCAGAACGAAGGACGAAAGCAGGTAACGCGCGCCGGCACAAGCTTCCGCAACTTCCCAGACACCGTTTGGAACAAGAATGAAGTGCCCTTCCATCACGACAGGAATACCGCTCCAGGTGAGGAGTTTCAGCGTCGCGATGGCGGTAAAGTCCTGCAGCGGCGGAATCACACTTTCGCCAAAAGGAACCGCAAAAACCAGGAAAGCCAATGGGAAGCGATAGGCACGGACAGCGGCGGTTCCGAAAACGGCCCATGCAAGCGCCATCACAGTCCCAACGAATGCCATCTGCTGAAGTATGCGAACGTTGCCAAGATCGCCAGCGAACCAAACAACCCCGAAGAGTGGCAACAAACAGAGGGCAAGCAATTCAGGCCTGGGGAGAATCGCCCGGGCACGGTTCTTCCCTGTCCAAATGAGGTACAGAGAAATTGGAACTATCAAATAGCAGTGGGAGTACTCTGCACTATCCCAGGTGGCGACAAGCTGACTGACGGTCTGCCAATAGATAACGATGAGACCGCACAGGGCTACGGTGAAAACGATGATGGCGCGCTTCCATTCAGCCGACCAATCAGCGGAAAGAGCATTGCGATTTGTAACATCCGATACGGTTTGTGTGATTTCCATACCGAGCCTAGTGCGAAGCTCCAACTGCCGCATCCGAATGCGTGACGCGATCGGATGCTTTGTGAACCATGTCGCCGAACTTGATCTGGTTGAATATTTCTGCCATACGCTGAGCTTGAGAGCGCCGAGCATACCGTGAGACCAGATTCGGGTCAGGTACCGGGTGACTCAAGCTACGGAGTTTCTGAAAGAAGAGCGGGAATTCGCGGGTGATCGCTTCTTCGTCGGCAATATCGACGATGGTGGACCCACCGTTATCGCGCAGTAAAGCCGCGGTGTCTCCGGCGTGATCGGTCAGAGCAAAGATTGGCTTGCGCAGCCGCAGATACTCATACACCTTCGCCGGAATCTGGTGGTTGCATATCTGCCCTTGGAAGACAAGCAAACCGTCAGCGAGCGCTGCGTCACGCAGAGATTCGCGATATGGAAGCATCGGCAGAATGCGCACGATGTCGCCGATATCACATTCCTGAATAGCTTTGAGGTAGTAATCCTCCGAACCTGGTGCCCTCAGTTCGACGCTCAGCTGAGAAGCCGTGATGAAGCCAGTGGATTTCAGCCGCGCAAGAGTTCTGAAGAATGGAAGTGGATCACGCTGGTCCGGATACAAGACTCCCCCGTGCACGAGTCGCAGGGGACGCGAATCTGCAGCAGGCGCCGACCGTGGAAGGTCCTTGAAATCCTCTTCATCAAATCCGTTAAGGATGACGACACAACGATTCGGATCAAGGTCAGGATAACGGTCGAGATACATGCGCCGCGTCTGGTCCGCAGTCATGATGATCCTCGACGCGCGCTTTACCATTTGGCCCTCAATCCATCGCCACATGCGCCAGACTCTGGGGTCCCGCGGATATCCATCTTCCGTGATGGAGTCACGCAGATCTGAAACCCAGGGCTTGCCAGTGAGCTTCTGCAATATGACGCCGATCAAAACTGCGGTCGAAGTCGGAAACGTCGTATAGATGAGGTCCAGGTTCTCGGATCGAATCAGCGAGAGCGCCTTGGGAATCGCACCCAGCACCCACGTTACCGCGCGATCCGGCAAGGCGGTGAAACGAAGGAATCTTCCCTTCCACGCCAGGTGCTTGCGGGAATCGAGAGCGAAAACGCGATGTATCTCAGTACCCGGTGGGATGTCGGCGAGGCGGCGATCGTCGGTAGCGTCGTACGCGCGTGGATGCGCCGTGAGAACCGAAGGCTTCCATCCGAACTCCGGCAGGTAACGGCAAAGTTTGAGGGAGCGGAGTTGCCCACTGCTGCCTGCCTGCGGCGGGAAGTGGAATGCCACCATGAGGAATCGGTTCATGCGGTGGCCACCACTTGTTTCTCAATATCGCGGGTGTAGTCTTCAACCGAGCCCCGGCGACGAATCAGTCGATGCTGTCCGTGGTCAACGATCACTTCGGCCGGTGCCGGATGGCTAAGAAAATTCAGCGGGCTGGCAGCACGGGCATAGGCGCCAGATTGGAAAACCCCGATCAGGTCGCCGATTGCGACCGGCGGTAAAGAGACGTTGCGCGCGAGGACGTCGAGCGGCGTGCAAAGCGGTCCGACGACTTCGACTGCGCCCGTCTGTTCCGCATTCACCTTATTCAACACTGCCACCGGATAGTTCCGCTTGATGGTTTGTCCCAGGTTCCCTGATGCGGCCAAATGGTGATGCATTCCGCCGTCGACGATAACGAACTTCTTTCCCCGCGACTCTTTCACGTCAGAGACCTGAGTGATATAGACGCCCGACTCTCCGACAAGAAAGCGCCCGGGCTCAACGACGAAACTTGTACCACGAAAAACGGGATCCTGCTCAATTTCCCGCATCAGTTCCGAAATTCCGGAACTGACAGCAGACAGATCAAGTTCGTTGTCGTTAGAAAAATATGGAATGCCCAGTCCCCCACCGAAGTCGACGGTGGTGAGTTGAATTCCCGTCAGCTCGACAACGCGTCGTGCGATCTCGATTGCCTTGCGGTATTGCGTAATCAGAATGGAGGCGTCGAGGATCTGAGTGCCCGTGAACAGGTGAATGCCGTGCAGGGCGAGGCCTGTTTCCCTCATGATCTGCTTGAGCACGGGTTCGAGTTGTTCCTCGTCGATGCCAAATGGCGCAGGCTTCCCGCCCATTCGCATGGCGCCGCCCTGCGCCTCTGCCGATGGATTTACGCGTATGGAGACAGGTATAGGGCGACCAAGTTTTGCAGCTATCAGACCGAGCCGCCGTACCTCGGTGGCGGACTCGACGTGAATCTCGCCGATGCCAGCTGCAGCCGCAGCCTGAAGTTCGGCTTCGGTCTTGCCGGGGCCGGCGAAGATGATTTTATGGGCCGGGCAGCCGGCGGATAAAGCCTGATGTAATTCCCCGAGAGACGCAATTTCCAACCCGCAGCCATTCTCAAGGAAGAATTTCAGCAGGTGGAGATTGGGGTTCGCCTTAACGGAATAGTGAATACTGAAGCGCGTCCCCAAAGCGGACCTCAGCGCAGTCAGTTTTCTTTGAAGAACGCTCGTATCGTAGACGAATAGCGGGGTGCCGTAGATCCGCACCAGCTCCGTAACGCCAATGCCTCCGAGCAGAAGCTCGCGATTACGAACGGCAAAATGGCGCTCAACGATCTCCGCCGCCTTATCCAATCAATTGCCTCCGGAGGCAGCTCTCGCTCGCAGGGAAGGATAGTCCACCTTGCCACTGGTCGTCTTGGGAAGTTCCGAGAGCACTTCAACGTACTTTGGAACCATGTAATGCGGGACTTTCTCGCCGCAGAACTTCAATAACTTCTCCACGTCGACGGCTTCGCCATCGCGAGCGACCACATACGCTTTCACAGCCTGGCCAAGCATTTCGTCCGGTACACCGATGACAGCAGCATGCCTGATGTATCCGCTCTGGAACAGTACCTCTTCGACTTCGGTCGGACTGATGCGATAGCCAGAAGACTTGATCTGCGTATCGCGGCGCGAAACGTAGTAGAGGAAGCCGTCCTCGTCCATCTTCACCAAGTCGCCGGAGTAACAGACGATTTCCTGCTCGCCAAGCTCAGGTGGAAGCAGCGGATTGGGTTTCAGCACCTTGGCAGTGGCTTCCGGATTATTCCAGTAGCCCATGGAAACCGTCGGTCCGCGATGCACGAGTTCCCCGATTTCTCCCGGTTTGCAGAGTTGGCCATGTTCGTTGATGACCATCATTTCGCAATCCGGAATAGCTTTACCCATCGAAGTCGGCCGCTTGTCCAATTCCGATGGAGGCAGGAACGTGGAACGGAATGCTTCAGTCAAGCCGTACATCAGGAAAACTTTAGTAGTCGGCAGGGCCGCACGAAGCTGCGCGAGAACGTTTTGCGGCATTGCGCCGCCGGTATTCGTAATGTAGCGCAGGTGCGGGAACTTGTTCTTCGCGAGTCCGGAATTCGGTTGTGCCAACAAACTCCAGACCGTGGGAACGCCGGCAAGCCCGGTGATGTTTTCTTTCAACAACGCGTTGACAATCTCGCGAGCGAAAATGAATTTGATGAGAACGATGGTCGCGCCCTGCTGGAACGCGGTGGTCAACTGGTTCATGCCCGCATCGAAGCTGAACGGGAGTACCGCCAGAATGCGCTCATTGTCGGTGATGTCCAGGTACGTGGAGACGATCGTCGCACCGGCCATGACATTCGCATGGCTGAGCATTACGCCCTTCGGCTTTCCGGTCGATCCTGAGGTATAGAGGATGGCAGCGAGGTCTTTTGAAATACACCAGTCCTGCCAAGGGCTCTGCGCGGGAGCCTGTACGGCTTTATCAAAGTCGTGAATCTGAAGTGAAATTTCAGGTAGCTCCCCTTCCCCGGTAACGAGAGCGACCTTCAGAGTGGGGATCTGGTTCAGCACCGGTGCTAAGGAGGCCAGCTTCGCACGGGTCGTGATCAGCATGGTCATACCGCAATCACGTGCGATGTGAGCTACCTGCTCGGGGAAAAGCTGGTGGTTGATCGGCACATAGGCTCCGCCCGCCTGCGAGATACCGAAGATCGAGACCACCTGCGCGACGCTTGGTTCCGTATAGATACCTATCCTGTCGATGCGTTTGAGCCCAAGTCCGCGCAGCGTTTGCGCGAGACCAGCCGTCAAGGACGCCACCCGCGAATACGAAAGACGCTGCTCGCCATGCACAATAGCTTCCTTGTCTGGAAACTTCTGTGCAGACGTGCGCAGCATGTGATGTATCAAAAAATCCAAATCCTGCCTCCGGCCTTGAAGGGGGCGCTAATTGAGTTTGCTTTGAACGAAAGCGGTGATCGTTTGTACCGACTGGAAGTTCTCCGGCAAAAGCTCGTCATCGGAGATTTCAATGCCAAACTCCGTTTGCAGATACGACACCAGATCCAGCATTCCGAGCGAATCGACCGCACCGCTCTCCAGCAGATTGTCGTTCGGTCCAAGCTTCAATTTCTTGGCCAACGGAAACTTCTCGGAAATAAACGCGTGAATTCGGTCGCTGTGGCTTTCCACTTGTTGCATCCATTACCCCGTTCTTTTACTGATTTAGCTCTCCCGGTCCGCGTCTAAAATCAACCAGTCTCCACTGCCCTGCGAACCCGGATCCAGCACTACAGCCGCACTTGCTTCTCTCGGCCTGAAGCCTAATTTTGACAACCAGTTACACCATGGGTGAGCTGCGGGAATACAGAAGCTTACCGTACTCTGTCCGGCATGGTGAGCCGTGCGGATCACTTTCGTAACCAGCGCCTGGAGCGGTTCGAGAGCTTCGCCGCCGAAGAGATCCACGATGCGCGTAACTGACTGTTCCTGAGCAGTAACTACGTATGCAAGTAGCTTGCCATTGTGACGTGCCGTCCAGGTAACGAACTCTGCGTACGGGTGCTGCAGGTATCGCCAGCTAAGGTATTCACCGGAACGACGGACACAAGTTCCCCACCGCGCTCCTGTCCGGGAAGCCAATTCGGTAAACTCGTTGCCGAACGGGCCAGGATGTTTTTCGATGGAAAGGGCTGGGCATTGTTGACGAGGAAGCGTTAAGCCAATGCCAAAATCGAGGACAGCTGCCACCAAGCCCGACAATACTGAGTTTCCAAGTCGCTCTCGAACGATCTTGCCGGTCCGCAACGGTCGTGCGTAGCGCGCAACCTGCATCGCGGTTTTCACGCCTATCCTCGTATAAACCGCCTGCATGACATGACTTGGAAGATCGTAGGCGACTGCCCCTGTCTCGGCGATTCCCTGCATGCATGCCTTTTGAAGTTTCAACGCCGGACCTAATGCACGGTGCTTCGAGCTGATACAGAAGTCTCCCAAAACGTAACCAGTGCTTACGCCCGCGGGTCCCTGTATATATCGTGGAAAGGCCGCTGCCACACCGATCAGTTGTCCTTCTGAGCTCACGTATTTCCAGACTTTCGCCTCACCCATCGGGCCCTGACGGTAGAGCCACTCGTAACGCTTTTCGTCGGCAAAGGGGCCGAATTCCTGACGTAGAAGTCCGATGATCGCTTGGCGGTCGACTTCCAGGTTAGCGAGCGAGATTGGATCGGTTGTGGTCTGAGGCTTCAGAGTGGCCGCCGCGTTCGAGTATGGGTGGGTTTCTGCGGGATTATATCCAAATTCCTGCCGGAATCAGGCCGAAAAACTGGCCGCTTTCCCTGCGCTCACAGTAGCCGCTTTTTGCGATACTGGCCGCGAACTCAGAACCAGAGGTTCGACCAGTTGCGCCATCGGAGCGAATTCAAAATCTTTAAGTAACTGTTTCAGTTTTCTTTGTACACCTTTCAAACCAATGTAATGGCGGATACGCGATGTCAAACCTGCCGAAACCCTTGGCTGCTCCGGGTCAAACTCCCAAGGATGCAAATAGGTGCAAAAACTCCGGCTCTGTTCGTTAACCAACTTCAGGGTGTCGCGGGTGAACCAGTACGGCAGAAGTCTGAAGTACGCGCCGCCGGCAACCGGCGCCCTCATCCCTGCGAACTCGATCGCCGTCATCGGAAACTCGACAATCGGTCCATGTGCGGTATTCACGACAAAAGGCCTCAGTTGTTCATTGGGAACGCCGTAATTGGGATGACTGACCGGGAAAACGCTGGAGTCGTACGCAAAGCCCAACTCAGCAAGCACATCGAGTGCCCACCAGGAATCTCGCCGGATGGAGAAGCTCGGGGCACGAAAGCCTAGAATCTGCTGGCCGCAAGCGTCCTCAAGCAACTGCTTTGCCCGCCCCGAATCCTCGCGAAACTCAGTGGGACTCAGCGTAAACACCTGACGGTGAAGATTACTGTGGCAGGCGACTTCATGACCAGCTTCAGCGATCCGGCGCACAAGTCCGGGACGCTTTTCTGCCACCCAGCCTAACGTGAAAAACGTGGCCTTAGTGCCCATCTCGCCGAGCATCTCCAGAACGATCTCGGTGGTGCGTTCGACACGGCTTTCCTTGGTATCCCAGTCGCGGCGATCGATGCTGGCAGCAAATGCGATGACCTGGAAATACTCCTCAACGTCGAATGTAAGGGCGTTTTTCATACTCAAAGCAGCGCGGATAGTGTCCTCCCTTAAGTATCCCACATGCACGCCAGATGCCAGAATCCGTGGTAACCAGTCGCATTCTGTTTGCTATCTGCAATAGGCTAGCCCTGCGATAACATCGGAAATCGCTTCCATGCGCGTACTGACCTTCACAAGCCTGTTTCCGAACTCGTGCCAACCGGAACACGGCATTTTCATTTATCAGCGCATGGCTCACTTCGCGCAACGGCCCGGTAATTACGTGGAAGTGGTAGCACCGATTCCCTATGTTCCTTCGTGGCTCCGGGGAGCCGCGATTCCCAGCCGGTTGCAGCATTTCGCCTCGGTCCCTAGGACCGAGAAGATTGGTGGAATCCGCGTTCATCACCCTCGATATCCTCTGATCCCGAAGATCTCGATGGCAGTCCATGGCTGGCTGATGTACAACGCGAGCCGCAAACTGGTGAAAAGCCTCGTCACAGCAGCGAAGTTCGATCTGATCGATGGACACTACGTATACCCGGATGGCTATGCGGCGGTGCGCCTGGCGAAAGATGTGGGTCTGCCCGCATTTGTTACGACGCGTGGAACCGACATGAACCTCTTTCCCGAAATCCGCACGGTGATGCCGAAGATACGGTGGACTCTAGGGAATGTCGCCGGTGGAATTGGCGTCTCTTCGAAGCTGCGCGAATTAATGCTCAACAACGGTCTTCCTTCCGCGAAATCAACGGTAATCGGCAATGGAATCGATACGGAGCGATTCTTCCCAGTTGACCAGGCGGAGGCACGCAAGCGGCTAGACCTGCCACGGGATCAAAAGATTCTTGTGTCAGTGGCGGCACTCAAGAGACACAAGGGCTTTCCGCTGTTGATTCCGGCTGTACAGAAGCTGCGAGAGAAGGGCCTGAACGTTCTCCTGCTGCTGATCGGCGATGGCGAAGGCGCCGATGAAGCAAAGAAAATGGCATCCGAACTGGGCATCGCCGACCGGGTTCGGTTTCTCGGCATAGTGCCGAACCAGGAGCTACAAAACTGGTATAGCGCCGCGGACGCGAGCGTTCTCGCCAGCACACGCGAGGGCTGGCCCAACGTGCTATTGGAGTCAATGGCTTGCGGCACCCCGGTGCTAGCAACAAATATTGGCGGAATTCCGGAGGTTTTGAATTCAGAAAAGTTGGGGATTTTGACCGAGCCGAATGTTGAATCGGTTTGCACTGGATTGTGCAGGGCCCTTTCAACCTCATGGGACCGCGAGGCCATAGCGGAATATGGACGAAGCCGGTCATGGGATGCCGTGGCGGCTGAAGTAGATGCGTTTTTCGCGCTTAAGCTTTCAGAATCTATGGGTTGCAGCTCAGGGTGAGATTAGAGGTATCAGTTTGACGGAGAGTCTAGGCTGGTTGAGTCCGAAATGCCCAAAGTGAAGGAAATTTGCTACCACATGTGAAAGTATTTTCACACATGCCACACGAAAACTAGGCTTTGCTGCGTAGAATCGCCGTGGTTTTGCACATCAACTCTGGACTTAGGACATGACTTTCGGCTTTCCGGAAACCGTCCGTTCGGAACGCTGATTGCAGTAACTAGTATTTCAATAGCTACCGGCAGTAACTTGGAGAACAAATGTCTCGCTCAGTTAGTGTGTTTGGACTTGGCTACGTGGGTGCCGTTACGGCGGCGTGTTTGGCTGAAAGAGGACATCGGATCGTCGGCGTGGATCCGAACCCGATCAAAGTGGATGCGTTGAACGCGGCGCGTACACCGATCGTGGAAGCCCGGATGAACGAACTCATTGAGGCTGGCTGCAAAAAGGGTTTGATTTCAGCGACCCGCGACGCGAACGAGGCTATTCAAAAGACAGAGATCTCATTCGTCTCGGTCGGCACACCGAGCATGCGCAACGGCAAGCTGGAGCTTGGTCACATTGAAGCCGTTTGCAGAGACATCGGCCAGGCGCTGGCGAAGAAATCGACCTTCCACACCATCGTGATCCGCAGCACAGTTTTGCCGGGCACAACCCAGCAGGTAGTGATTCCGTTGCTCGAAAAGACGAGCGGCAAGAAATTTGGTAAGGACTTCGCAGTCTGCTTCAACCCTGAGTTCTTGCGCGAAGGCTCAGCTGTGGCTGACTTCTTTGAACCTCCGATGACGGTGATCGGCTGCGAAGACCTTAACGTGATTGGTCCGGTGAAAGAGCTCTACGAGTGGGCGCCTGCGCCGCTGTTCGAAACGACCACTGCAACGGCGGAAATGGTGAAGTACGTCTGCAATGCGTTCCACGCCTTGAAGGTCGCTTTCGCGAACGAAATCGGGACGATGTGCCGCGAGATGACGATCGATCCGCACACGGTCATGGATATCTTCAAGACCGATACGCGCCTGAACATCTCGAAAACTTACCTGTCCCCTGGTTTCGCGTTCGGCGGGTCCTGTTTGCCGAAAGATCTGCGCGCTTTGAATTACAAGGCGAAGGAACTCGATACGAAACTACCGCTGCTCGAATCGATCATGCCGAGCAACGATCATCACATCGACCGCGCGGTCGAGGCTGTACTGCGGCTCGAAAAGCGCACGGTTGGAATGCTGGGATTGAGCTTTAAGTCCGGTACCGACGATCTGCGCGAAAGCCCGAACGTGGTGCTTGCAAAGCGTCTTCTGGGCGAAGGCTGCCAGTTGAAGATATGGGATGACCATGTCCGCCTAGGCCAATTGATCGGATCGAACCGCCAGTTTATCGAAGACGTGATTCCACACATCGGTTCCCTGCTCTGCGAAGACATGAACAAGGTGGTGGAGGAATCTGAAATCATCGTGGTTGGGACGAATGCGGTGGACCGCAAGGCATTGCGTGCGAAACTGCGTCCGTCGCAGACGATTGTGGACCTCGTCCGTTGGGAATTGCCACGTGCTGCAAAGCGTGAAATGGCGGCCGCCCACTAGGTCGGAGCGATGAAGATTCTTTGGGTGAAATCAGGAGGGCTGATCCCTGCCGACCACGGTGGGCGCATTCGCAGCTACAACCTCCTGAAACAGCTTGCGCGCCACCACGAGGTGACGTTTTTCACCTTCTACCCGGAGGAACCCAACGATATCCATGCCGAACTGGATAACGTGTTCCACCGGGTGGTGCGCTATACCTTCAAGCAGCCACCTGCAAAAGGCTTCCAGGATGCGATTGCCTACGGGCGCAACCTGCTTTCGCTGCGTCCATACTCATTGACAAAGTATTGCCGTCCGGGAATTCGCGAGCGTCTAGCGGAAGTGATGCGCAAAGAGCGATTCGACGTGGTGATCTGCGACTTCCTCATTTCCGGCGGAGTGATTCCGTGGGAGACCGACGTCCCCATCGTGCTATTCACGCACAACGTGGAAGCACAGATATGGGAGCGTTCATACAAGCTTGCCGACAATCCGATCTGGAAAACAGTCTGCTGGCGGGAATACAAGACGATGGCGCGTTTGGAAGAACGCCTGGTGAAAGATGCAGATCATGTGCTTGCCGTCTCCGAAGACGACAAGCGCGGATTTCTTCCATACGTTTCACCCGAGAAGATCAGCGTGATTCCAACCGGTGTCGATCCGGAATACTTTCAGCCGGTGCCGGGGGTGCCGGAGAAGCCGAATTCACTGGTGTTTACCGGATCGATGGACTGGCTGCCTAATGACGAAGGCATTCTGTACTTCGTCGAGCAAATTCTGTCGCTGGTGCAGCAGAGAGTACCGGATGTTTCGTTGACAGTTGTCGGAAGAAAACCGTCGGAGCGCCTGAAGACGTTAGCCGCTGCGAATCCGGCGATTCGCGTGACCGGACGCGTAGAAGATGTGCGTCCATATATGACGGAAGCTTCGGTGTATGTAGTCCCGCTTTTGATTGGGAGCGGCACGAGGCTGAAAGTATTTGAAGCGATGGCCATGGCGAAAGCGATGGTTTCCACTCCGCTCGGCACCGAGGGCCTGCCGGTCACTCATGGAGAAAACTCCATGTTGGCCGACAATCCGAAAGACTTTGCAGACCACGTCGTTTCCCTCCTCCGCAATCGTGAAGAACGAGAGCGCATCGGCAAGAATGCGCGCAACTTCGTGGAAGCGAATTTCTCCTGGGAAGCTGTGGGCAAGGTGCTGGAGCAAGTACTGCAGAAGGTCACGAACGCATCAGCGGCCGTCCATACGACTGCCCACTAGTCATTACTTCTTCGTAGATTTCTTTACACCAGACTTCGATTTTGAGGCTGCCGGCTTCGGCTTCACAGTAGCTGCGGCACCACTCGTCGCGTCAACATCTTGAGAAGGCCCAGACAAAGCTGGGTTCTTCGCTGGTGCGGCATTGGGGCTGTCGATAGCTTTTGCATCGTCGGCGGTTGCACTGCTTAATGTTCCCGTGGCTAGTTGCAGGGAGCCGTCTTTCGTATCCCGATAAACGACAAAGAGCTTGTTGTTAGGCCCAGCAGTGATGGAAGCAAAAGGATGCTGGTTCGTGCCCTTGGGAGCGATGAATTGTACGTGCCATCCCGCATCGTCCTTCCACGCATGTTTCAAAGCACCACCATCGGGATAGACGATGTGAGGGTGCGCCTCGCTGTCAAAAGTGAGGCGAGTGCGATAGTCTGTCCAACCGTGCCGAGATGCGACCTGATCAACGGTCTCGGTCTTCCAGACCCCGTTCACGTCGGGCTCAGCATAACGAACGGTTACGGAGTCCTGGTAGGTGATCCTTGGACGTCCATCTGGAGCGATCGCTAAGTCGTTGCCAATGCCGACAGGAAACTCAGCCAGTGGCGAGGTGTTTTGATCGACGGCATCGAATTTCCATTCATTGTTGACGATGGTTGCGTAGCCTAGTCGTTTGTCCCTGAAACAAGAATAGGAAACATGAGGATTACCCTTGGCGTCCACTTCTAGGGTGTTCCACTTCCCCGATTCTCCACCGTAATCCAGCGTTCGGAGATACCAAACGTTTTCTCGCTTGGCTCCATAGCGAATGTGCAACACGTTGTCATCCGATTCGGTAACCGGTAGCGGATACCAAACCATGTGTACGGTGCCATCTGGCCCGACTCCGACAGAACAACTGAACTGGATACTGGCCGTAGCGGGAGACACACGCTCCCCTTGCCACTTTTGACCGTCAAACCAGTAGTGACGGAGTTCTCCATGCCCGGTAGAACAAACATGTGGATTACCGGATGGATCAAGATTGAGTCTCACATACTCTCCGCCCGGAGCAAGATCCATCATGTACCACTTCTCGGCGTTCTTCGGCAGGTAGCCATAGCGGACCATCGATCCGGCCAGATAGGCGAGATGAAGGTTTCCGGCCGGGTCAGCCTTCAACGCCGTAAAAGTACCTTCGTTCGGATCCACGAGCTTCGAGGACCATTTCCATTCAGCGGCGACACTCGACCCCAGCAGCAAACATAGGGCAAATACAGTGAACAAGAATTTACGCATAAATACCATCACGAGAAGCCGGCACGGAAGAACCATGCGGCTCTTCGGGTGACTGGCTGACGATCGGCCCCTGTGCTTCAGATTTAAGCTGCTGCATGTACAGAAGGTGGAGAACACTCGTACACGCCACGTATAAATACCAGAGATCGAAGTTCGCGAATCCCAGAAAAGCTCCGCTCACCAGGAAGGCGTAAATACTGACCTCGAAACTGTGGGCTGTGACTAGTGCCCATCGGCCGTTTGGATCCCGCTTGGATATCCGGATCACCTTTCGGAGTGTCAGCAGGCAACTCCCAACAAGTGAAAGGAACAAACCGAGTCCGACGAAACCGTGTTCTCCCAGCATCTCCATGTAAATGCTGTGTGGTCCTGCCGAGAGGCGGCCACCAGGCATATCCCGGGTCTTGTAATGCTGAAAAATGGCTACATCCGGATAGACTTCAAAGCCGCCGCCAAACACCGGGTAGTCTCGTACTAGTCTGAGGCCAACTCCCCAAGTAACCAGTCGTTGCTCGGCAGAGCTGTCCACCTTGCCTTCCAGGAAGCCGCTCATGCGATCCTTCCATTTCTCGGGTGAGTAAGCCAGCGTTCCCAAGGTCACTAAGACTAGAAGGCAAGCTGCAATCAACTTCCGGTGTGCCTTGATCGCCACTAAACCAAGCACAACCGCAAGGCCGAGTAAGCCGCCCCTGGAATAGGTGAGCATCACCGCGATGATGCCGCTAACGAAACCAAACCGAAGGAGCCACCGAACCCACCGTCTCTCTTCATCCCAGGCGAGGAAGAACATGAGAGGCATCACCATGTTGGTGGCCAAAGCGAAGGCATTATTGTCTTCGATGAATGACTCTTGCGGTCCGTAGACTCGCCACTCGCCTCCAGTAGCAACACCCCAGATGGCGCCCTTTCCATCGAGAAAAATGAAGCAGAATGCGACTAATAAAAGAAGCCAGCGTAGTTTCTGCTTAGAGGAAACCAGGTAAAACGTCACGAAGGTCATCAGCAGAATCTTGCTGATGCGAGTGAGCTTAAACAGTCCGTCGTCCAAATGCGTGGAGAGAAATGGAATCTGGCTCGCGTGAAACAGCGTAACGCAGAACCATGCCCACAAGATAACCAGGATTAGAGTTTCCCGCGTAAATAGTTTTCTGTTCGAGTCCTTTGTGAACAATGCGCCGATGAGTGTGGGGATTCCTATCACCATTGCGACAGGAAAATTGAATGCGAAGCTCCAGGCAAACCGGTGCGGATTCAGGAAGGAAATAAAATGCCACACGAGGACGCCATAGTACGGCGAGAACAAGGCTGCCGGTGCTGAGAGAAAGATGAATGCGAGCACTATGAAATCACGCATGCATTTCCCTCAAGCTTGCCTGGGTCTCTTGCGCTGCCGACGTTTGCGTGAGGCGTTCGTTCGACCCACGGCGAAACAACTGGTTCAGACGGAACATTGCGAGGGAAACGCCGGCTTCTTCAATCACAGCGGTCCTGCGCAGCAGGAATGGATCGGCGTCGCCTGAATTTACGCCTTCCATGGTGGTTGTCGCCGACCGATATTCGAACTTCTTGAGCAGTGCCGGGGTACCGGTTCCGCACGCCTGAAGGTTACCGAAAGGGAAAGCGAAATCCACCACGCGCTGGCCCAGCCGTTTTTCGGCAATCGCCTTTGACTCGCCCAATTCGATTTCCGCCTCCGGCGGTGAAAGCTGCGACACAGCCGGATGTGTCATCGTGTGCCCACCAAACGAGATACCGAGCTTCTGCATCTGTCGCGCTTCCTCCCAGGTGAGCATGCGCCCTCTGGTCTCCGTGGATGGAAGTGGAAATTGCTTGTCGAATTTGCGGCAGAAATCAATGCGGTCAACATTTGGAATCTGCCTTAAGCGCCTGATCAGCCGCAATGCCGAACCCAGGCGGTCACGGAGCGATGATAGCGGAAAATGCAGCAATTCCTCTTCGACCTCTACGTCAATGCCCTCTGCCTCGGCAATATAGAAAGCGAGGAAGATCTTGTCGTACCAGGCAATATCGCCTGTCTCAATACAACCCACGGTCAGGTAAACAGTGGCTGGAACACTGTACTTTTGAAGTATCGGGAGCGCTTCGGTGTATGTACCGCGATAACCATCATCGAACGTAATAACCACAGAGGGCTCCGCGACTTTCCCCTCGGGAAACTCCTGGCAAAATTGCGCGAGAGAAATAATCCTATAATTCTGGCGCAGAAACCTGATCTGGCTTTCGAACACATCTGCCGGGATTCCGTTATAGACGGGAACCCCACCTGTGCCAATGCGATGGTAGTAGAGGATCGCGCATCGATACTGGTTGTTGCGTAACAAGGCTGAAGCGGTTGACTTAACGAGTGAACTGAGGAGTCCCGAAGCCTGAAGCAGGCGCGCCGCCGTGCCTTTCCAGCCGTTCTCATCGGGGCCGGGCACGTAAGTAATCTGCTCGGACTTGGTCGATTGCGTCATCCCTGGCCCACTGGAACTTCTTTCGCAGACTCGAACTGCAGGCTTGCAACTTGAGAGATATCTTTCTTCCGCAACTTCACGATCAAGTTCGTTCTCAGGCCTGCTAAAACTCTCGCCCGAAGCAAGCGGATCCACAGCAACTCCAAGGCAACCACTGGACCTAGCATTACCGTCTGAGCGGAGGACTCCACCAGTGCGACTTCCTGCACGTCGAAATGTTCCTGCACGGCTGCTTGCGACACGGAACGCTTCGTATTCATGCGATAACGCGTCGGGAACACATCTTCTGAGGCCCTCCCCTGCAGCCATTTCGCGAGTTGTACCTTAGTGAAGTCAGGAAGAAAGGCGGAGAGCAGCGTGGCGTATCCCAAGAAATTAGGCGTGTGAAAAAGGAATACTCCCCCGGGACGCAACACTCGATGAACTTCGCGCAACAGAGGCGCGGGGTTTTCCACGTGTTCCACAACCATGTTAGCTGTGATCAGATCGAACGTCTGATCACGAAACGGAAGGTACTCGATATTTCCGAAAACTCTCTCGCTGATGGATTCGTGTACTCGGAGATTCGCAAAATCGGCGTCAATACCGACCACTCTTCCACAACGTGCGACCAGTGCTCTCTCGTCCTGAAGCGCATTCGGCATCCAGGAAGGCAGCAAATTGTGACCGCAACCGAGATCCAGCCATTTCGTCTCCGGACGGAGACATTCCGCCAGCTTGTCACGATACGCAAACTGCGAATTTCTCAGGCCCGGAGTAATCCAGTTTCTGAGGCCGTTATACATATTGTGAAGCTGTTTTCTCATGTTGTGCTTGTCACCCGCTTACGAGCGTCCACGTGATTGCGATGCCAAAGTTCCAGCACCAGCAAATACCACATCGTTTCGCCGTAGAATGCAACGTCGTCGTTCTCATGCAACTCGCGCAGCTTGTGAATGAACTGTTTCTGGAAGTATCCGCGCTCGAGCGTTCGGCGGTCGCTGAGCAGGTCATGCATCTGCGTTCTCAGCGTCGGGTTTTCCAACAGCCATTTTGAAACCGGTACTCCGAAGCCGTGCTTCTTTTTGTACAGCACCTTTTCGGGCAAGATGCCCGTCATCGCCTGCTTGAAGATGAATCGCTTCTCGAATCCCTTCAGTTTCAGACTGGTTGGAATGGTTCCAGTGAACTGCGCCAGTTCCGGATCAAGTAATGGATAGCGCACCTTGATTCCTGCCAGTTCGGCCGTGCCCTGCACCTTCCGGAGATCGTTGTCTGCCAACGTCATTTTCACGTCCATGTACAGGTGCTTGTTTAACTCGGTTCTCGCGTTCGCCCGCTGGAAGTGTCCTTCGGCGATGGACAACCATGTTTCGGGGGGAGCTTCGCGCAGAAACTGAGATTCAAAAACTTGGGCTGCCGGATTTTCCAGGAATACGTTGTACGACATCACGCGGCGCGGATTGGGAATCTGTGCCCGCCGCACATACCTGCGCGGCATGCTGAGCTTTCCGCTAGGTGGGAGAAGCTTGGTTCCCACGCTGATCAGCGACCGAAGCGGCCCCGGAACCATGTAGAACAACTGGAATAACTTGTCGTCGGCGTAGCGCTGGTTGCCGCCAAAGATCTCGTCGCCGCCATCACCAGAAAGGAGGGTATCAATCCCATTCTCACGAGCCATTAACGCGCAGTAGTAGCAACCAACTGCTGAGGAATTCGCGAACGGCTCGTCATAATACTCGGCGAGCATATCCACCACAGCGACGGTGTCCGGCGCGTACAGGGCGCGTTCGAAATGCCGGGTCTTGAAGTGTCCGGCAGTAGTGCGCGCGTAATCGATCTCGCTCCAACGTTCATCTTCAAAGAAGATGGAAAACGTGTTCACTGGAGAGTGCCGCTCGTTCATGAACGCAACAACGCTGCTGCTGTCCGTGCCGCCACTAAGAAACGCCCCGGTCTTTTCGGGCGCAAGATCCTTATACGTACGCAGCACCGCTGCCCGCATCGCCTCACGCACACGTGTCGCCCACGCGCTAACGTTCCGGTCGCGGCTCTCTTCGTACTGCATGTCCCAGAACTTCTGGTGCCGAACTTTACCGCCTTCGCAGATCAGCAAATGTCCCGGGCGCATCTTCTCGACGTCTTTGAACGGCGTCATCGGCGCGGGCACCATGCTGTAAAGCAAGAAGTTAATTACGGCTGACGGATTGAGTTCAGCATCCTGACTACGGCCACTTAGGACGCTGCTTAGCCTGGATGCGAAGCAGATGCCGTCGTTCTCCTCGCTCCAATACAGAGACTTAATTCCAAGTGGATCGATGGCCAATACCAGTCTGCGAGCTGATTCATCCCAAATCGCTATGGCGAACGCACCAACAAGGTGCGCCACGAAATCTAGCTGGAACTGCTGGTAAAGGTGACTGACGATCTCGGCGACCGAAGTTCCGTCGGCGACAACGCCGCGCATTGCGAGCTTCGCCTTGATGTCTGCAAGATTGATGAGGTCGCAATCAACCGCGGCAAAGATGCCATCTCTCTCGAAAACGGACTGCGTATCAAAACCCTGCACCGTCCCAAGCAAAGCCAACTTGTTGCCAACAGACCCTTGAATGCGCTGGTCGCGCACACGCAGACCCGAGAGCATCGGTTCCAGATCGCTCTTCAGCAACGGCCGTGTAAATGTGTGAAGCCCGCAAATCCCGCTCATCTTAAGCCTTAAATGTCTGTTTCCATTTTGAATACATCAGTAATGACCACAGCTGGGGTGACCGATCCACCCGCCCCGACTGATGTTGCTTCCATATCTTCTCGACGTGACGGCGATTAAGAATACCGTCATTCAGCGAAAAGATCGCTTCATAAGCAAGTTCCTTTAGCTCTTTACGGAACCACCGCGCAAGCGGAATCGCAAATCCCATCTTCGGACGGTAGAGGACGTCGTGCGGCAACGTCTTCTCCAGCGACTTCTTGAAGATGTACTTCCCTTCTCCATTTTTCAGCTTCAGGTTCGACGGCATGCGCGCCAACGCCTCGATCACGTGGTGATCGAGAAGCGGAGCGCGCACTTCAAGCGACACCGCCATACTGGCGCGGTCAACCTTGGCCAGGATGTCATCAGGCAAATAGGTCTTGATATCCGTGTACTGGATGCGTGACAACGGATCGTCTGTGCCAGCTTCGTCATAATGCTTCTGAAGTACGCTGATCGTGTCGTAAGCCGCGAGTTTGCGTTGCATGTCACCGCTGAGCAGTTCGGCTTTCTCGTGCGGCCGGAAAGTGGAAATGCTGTTGAAGTATCCTTCCAGCGGCGTCCGCGAAAGGCTCTGGAAAGTGGCTTTCCCGCGAAATACTCTTGGTGCCCACGACAGTGCCGGATACCATCTTCCCAGCGGACCAAACAAAGCGCGCCGGAATCCGTAAGGCAGCATCGACCGCATCTTGTTCTCATACATGTCGAGCTTGTATCGACGGTATCCAGCCAGGCTTTCGTCTCCGCCGTCGCCACCCAACGCAACCGTCACTCGCTCACGCGCAACCTTTGAGACGTAGTAGGTCGGCACCGCTGAGGAATCGGAGAACGGCTCGTCGTAATGCCAGACCAGTTTGTCCATGATGTCGACGGCATTCGCTCGAACAATTTGCTCATTGTGGTTGGTCTTGAAAAGATTCGCGACCGTGCGCGCGTATTCCGACTCGTCAAACTTCGCTTCCTCAAAGCCGATGGAACATGTAACGACAGGGTCGTTCATCAGTCGGCTCATATTCGCAACAACAGCCGACGAGTCGACGCCGCCACTCAGGAACGCGCCTAGCGGCACTTCACTCATCAGTCGTACGCGAGTGGCATCACAGAGGAGGTGCTGAAGGACTTCGCACCACTCGTCCTCAGACCGCTGTTCCACCTGGCCAAAGCTCAGAGTCCAATAGGACTTCTCTCGAAGTCCATCCCGCGAAACCACCACAAAGTGCCCTGGGAGAACTTTTCGGACGCCGCGATAGATCGTCTTTGGAGCAGGTACATAACCCAGCGAAAAGTAGTCGGAAAGCGCCTCGAGATCGACGTCGTACTTTCGCTTCGGGTCCGCCGCGAGAAGCACTTTCAACTCGGAACCGAATACAACGTTCTCTTTGTCCGCTGTGTAAAAGAGCGGCTTCTTACCAACCCGGTCGCGGGCGAGAATCAGAACACGCTTGTTTGAATCCCAGAGCGCGATCGCGAACATGCCGCGGAGCCGCTCGAAACAGGATTCACCATATTGCTCGTAAAGGTGAACGATCGCCTCGGTATCCGAGTTGGTGGCAAATCTGTGGCCACGCGCCAGCAGGTCAGCACGAAGATCGTTGTAGTTGTAGATTTCCCCGTTCAGCAGAACCCAAATCGTGCCGTCTTCATTGCTTAATGGCTGGTGTCCACCAGCTACGTCGATAATGCTCAGTCTGCGGTGGCCCAACCCTATTCCGGGGCCCACGAAAACGCCACCATCGTCCGGACCGCGATGCACGATCGTTTCGTTCATCCGATGGACGATTTGTCCGTCCATTGTGTCCATGCGATTCGGAGCGAAGATTCCGCTAATTCCGCACACGTGACACCTCGCTATGACGTAGCACGTTGTGCTTCTTCGCAAGCCCCCAGTAGAGGTCCCGATATGACGACACCATCTTTTCCAAACTGAATGTAGAAACCGCCCGCCGTCGCGAATTTCCGCCCATTACACCGCGCCGTTCGGCATTGCCAGCGAGTTCCGCCAGGATCTGACTCAGTGCTCCAATATCTCTCGGCGCAAACACCGAACCACACTTATCGTTGCCTAGCACTTCGGGATTCCCTCCCACCTTGGTCGCAACCAATGGCAGTCCTGTGGCTAACGCTTCGAGGAGCGTGTTCGACATCCCCTCACTGATCGAAGGCAGCACAAAAGCATCCATCGCGTTGAGCAATCTTGGTGTGTCCGTCCGTGCGCCCGTAAAGTGGGCCCTCCCCTGCAGCGCGGGGTGCCGTTCAGCTATAGCACGCAATTCCTGCTGCAAAGGTCCATCTCCCACGATCATCGCTGCCACATCCATGCCTTGCCCTGCCAAGTTCGCTACTGAGATCAACAGCGTCTGTTGATCCTTGATCGGCACAAGCCTGCCGATGGTTCCAAAGACGCACGTCGTAGAACTAATTCCCAACTCCTGCCGGGCATCGCGCCTGGCATCCGGCATAGGCTTGAACTTATCGACGTTCACCCCGTTGTAGATCACGCCGATCCGCTTTGCCGGACAAAATGCTTGCTTAGCGTGGAAGTCTCGCAGATCTTTCGTGACTGCAAATACCGCCTGTGCCATTCGAAATGCCGCGGCCCGAAACAACCGCCGTCGCATCGGCATGCCCTCGAGCATGTCCAGTTCATAGCCGTGTTCACTATGGATAGCCACTGGCACTCCAGCGATTCGAGCGGCCACCACAGCTTCCAGACAGCCCCAATTCCGCGAGTGCACGATAGCGGGGCGGACCTCTCGAAATATCCTCACCAGTCGCGCCACATCGAGCCTAAGTCGCGATGCGGATTCCGCGGCAACCAGCACTTCCGCCTTCACCCGATCCGTCCACATCAGTCCTGGCTCAACGCCGCGCATCGTGCAAATCTGCTGCTCAATTCCGTCGTTCTGCAGACCTGCCATGATGTTGAGCATGCCGTGCTCAGCACCCCCAACACCCAGTCTTGTAACCACTTGCAGGATCTTGAAAGCCGGAGCTTTTTCCATCCTGTTCAACACAGGGGCTTCCAACCGGGTTTCAAGCGCGTTGGAGCTGGACTGAGACAAGAATCCTCTGGGCACATTATGAGGCGGCAATGCGTTGTAAAGAAGGTGACTGCGGTAATGCCACCCAAGTTTACTAGTTCGTACACATGCCAACGGCACGGAACGCACACCCTAACGCCCCGGAGCGTAATACCGGTAATAATAGCGGTGGTCGTTGTGGACTTCAGTTCCGTTACATACCACGCCGAGAAATTTCTTCTTGTCGAAACGCGGCACTGCCCTTTCCACGAGTTCCCGAGGCGTCACATGCGGACGCACAATCGCGATCACCGCGTCGCAAGGCGCCGCAATCAAGTCGTAATCGGCCAGCGGCAACACCGGCGTGGCATCGATAATCACAAGCCGGAAAGTCTCATTCGTCCAGGAGATGAATTCCTTCCAGGCTGAGCTGGCAAACAGCTCTGGCGGAGGCACATTCGATGTACCCGCTGGCAGAACGAAAAGGTTCGAAAGGTCGGTCTTGAGAATTGCTTCCGCATACCGGGCCTTGCCCTCGAGGACTTCGCTCAAGCCGGTTCTTTCATGGGCCGCCAAGTTGCGAGAAACGCCCGCGGTCCGAAGGTCGGCGTCAACCAGGAGCACGTTTGCATTGCGCAACTGAGCACAGCACAGAGCCAGGTTCAGTGCGGTATAGCTCTTGCCTTCGCCCTTCACGGCGCTGCTGATTACCAGGGTCGTCAAACCCTGAGTTGCCTGAATTCTCGCGATGCGGGTTCGGAGTCCGCGATACGCTTCCACGACACCTTGCGTTAATTCATCGTCGTGCTCAAACATCTTGGCGGAAGGCAGATGTGCGACCTTTAATTGTTCACACTCTTCCAGACGGAATTCATGCAGGCCTGCGGCGATCCGTTCCCCACCGACTCCGGCGAGCGACGCGAAACTCGAATCGGTATTCCGCGACTCCGGTCCAAATGACTTCCGGATACGATCCTGCGCGCCCTCCAGAAGCTTCTCGGCATCCGTGACGCTGACATTCGAGACGGAGTTCTCCGTTCCCGGCTGCATCTTCCGTGCTTGACTAAAAAATCTACTCATCCGATCCCCCTGCCGCCTGCCGCGCTTCACGCAAAGCCTGACTCAATATCTCAAGCGGAGTGCCACTTCGACGGGCGTTTCCCGCGACTGCTTCTTCAGCCTTCGGCTGCGATACATCGATTACATCAAGACCGAGGGCGACGTCATACACCAGGTCCGGCCCCACGTTTGAAGATTTACTTTGGAATCCCTTTTCCAGTGCACCATCACAAAGCAAATTAATCACGCGCGGAACCCCACGCGAATATTTGTGAACGGCCTCCACAGCGCTGTTTGTAAACGGCGAGTTGCCGCGCAATCCTGCATAATGGAGCCGCTGCATGATGTACGCCTGCGTCTCCGACTGCGAAAGAGAACGCAACTCCCGGCGTACTGCAATGCGCTGCCGGATCGCCGCCATCTCTGGAGAACCCACTACCTTTAGCAACTCCGGCTGACCGCACAGAACTATCTGCAACAACTTCTCACGATACACATCCAGATTGCTCAGCAACCGGATCTCCTGGAGCAATTCCGGTGTGAGCAGGTGCGCCTCGTCAACGATGAGCACCGACGTTGATCCCCGTGCCTGATATTGGTGTAGCATTTCAATCAGAGCAGCCATGCGCTTGGGTTTCGAGGTATGCGGACATGCAACTTCAAACTCGTCGAGCATGGTCTCGAGAAACTCATCGCGAGTCAGCGTCGGATTTACGATCAATGCTGACGCAATTCTTTCGTTGCCAGTCAGCTTCTGGACCAGAATCTCAAGGACCGTGTGCAACAGCGTTGTCTTGCCGGTTCCGACGGGACCTGTAAGCAGGAGAATTCCCTTCCGCTTGATGATCCCTCCCAGCAGAGCAACAAGCGAATCCCTGTGCGGTTCCGCGAGATGCACAAACCGCGGGTCCGGGGTCAGTTGAAAAGGTTCCTCTTTCAGTCCGTAGAAGCTAAGATACATGTCTAAAGCATCCGTGACGTAATGTGGCCTATTCCGTAACCGATAATCGCGGCAATGACCACCGTCGCCGCGGCAGCGCTGATATCAATGATCGTGCCCCGCTTCTTTTCACCCCTGCTATACAGGCGTGGGACACCAACCAAAACTGGCTTTCCGTAGAGAGTCTCCGCTTCCTTTTCGGTCCGGACGGAGCCATCCAGAAGTTCCAGAACGATAGCCAGGCCGATGCCCAACATCAGCCCTAATGCCAGCGATGCCGCCGCAATCAATGGACGGTTCGGCGAATAGGGTTTTTCTGGAACTTGTGCCGGATCGAGGATGACAAAACGCTCTCCCTGCTGGCGGTCCTCAATGGAGACTACGGTATCGTTGTTAAGTTTCGTGTTCAGTAAAGAAGTGTAGTGGGCTTTCAGCGTGTCGTAGTCGCGAGTCAGGTCCGTTAGCTTCTGCTGAACGATTGGGTACTGACCCAGCTTCGCCGAGTGATCCTGAATCTGTCGCTGGATGCGGTCCTGGTTTGCGGACTGCTCCTGGATTTCCTGGTCGATACGCTGTAACTGTGCTGCCAGTACCGGGTTGCGCGTATTCTTCTTCACCTCGGAGGGCGTGGGGACAGCAGGAGCATTTCGCTCGTCTTGTTCTGCCTTCGCCTTCAGGTCATTCACCTGCGCCTGCAATTTCACGACGTCAGGATGCTTTGGACCGTAACGAACGGAAAGTTCGGCGAGTTGAGGAAGCAGTCGCTGCAACTGCTGCCGGTACGGACTTTGGCTCTGGTCCAGGTCAACCGTTGGCGCGGAAGTCGCCGCCATCGATTGCAGGTATACCCGTTGCTGTTGTGCCCGATTGATGCGGTCCTGCGTTGCCGTCAACTGCGACCGCAGGTTGTTCAGCATCTCTATGTGGTACGACTGCGAGTCACCGGACTCCATGAGGTTCGCGGACTTGACCTTAGCGATCTCCTTCTCTTTTTCCGCGAGTTGCTGACGGGTCTTTTCCAGTTCATCTTCGAGCAGATTCTTGGTGCCTAGGACCTTATTCTCACGATCCTTCAGGTTCTCTTCAATGAACAGAGACGCCAACTGATTCGTCACCTGTGCCACAGTGACCGGATTGTTTCCTTTGTATGCGATCCGGAACGCATTCATCGGCATGCCGGCCGTCTGGACCATCTCCACGTCGATCGCGTCCGACATCTTCTGAAGGATTTCCTGTTCCCCGATCTTGCCCTTTAATTCGGGATACAGATTCATCGTCTCAATGAGCTTCTTCAGACGGGACTGCGCCAGCACCTGCTGCCGAATGAGACCCAGACGATCCACTACGCTGCTCTGCGGCGACGCCACCAAGGCGTTGGCGACCTTTTGGGGATCGACCAGGATCTTGGTTTCCGCGCGATATGTACTCGGCAGCCGAAACGTGACGGTCACCGCCAACACAAACACTGCGAGCGCAGGCAGGATGATCGTCCGCTTACGGCGCTTGGCGACCTGAATATAGTCCTTCAGTTGAAGGCCGCCGGCCAGGTCCGAGAATGCGAAATTACTTTGACGGCTCTCGTTCACACAATACTCCACAGCTGTCGTAGCAATTGGGCTACCAAACAAAACTGCTGATTTATCTGCATTTTATGGCGAAAGATGCCCAAAAGAAAGCACCCCGCCGTCCATGAGTCTCACATTGAGCTCAGAACGTCGGGGCGTCTGTTCCATCTATTCCTGGGGCACATTACGCGGGGTTGGCGCCCAGGTTATACCAAACATCACCGAATTGCGGTTGCCGATAAACACCGAGCTCGGGTCGCCCTCCTGCACACGCTTCGTGAAGCTCGTGAAAACGGAGAACTGCGGGTGCAGCGCATAGCTCACCTGTGCTGTCCCGTACTTACCCTGGTTGTCGGTCGTGGACCCTGTCTCCGAGTATCGAGCCAGCGACAGTGATCCCGACAACTTGCGGGTGATTGCTGTGGAATATCCCACCGCAATCTGATCGGAGAACCCGTCCCGAACGATCATCGTCAGCGCCGGAGTCCGCGTGTAAGTTCCGAAAAGGCTTGAGGAGCGGAATTGCTTGGAAACTCGTACTGTCGGGGTAAACGCCAATTTCGCCGAATCTCCAAGGGGCTGAGTCGTGCCAGACAGAGCGACGTAAGCGGTGAAACCGCGGCCAAGCATCTGATTCACGCTCACTTCAACCGAGTGGTATTGAGCATTGGAAAAGCGGGAGTTGTAGCGATTTGTCAAATACGAATACCCGAACCCAACCGTCCTGCGTGCACTCATCTGATACGCCGCACCGATTCGCGCACCGTAGCTTTGAGAGGTGACGTCGTCGTTATACAACCGCCGGAAGTTCGGCGAGAGCGTTAGGTTCCAACGCTGATTCAGCGTATACGACATCGAAACGTCGAAGGCGTTTGACAGTGAATTTTGAGCCGTCTGCAGGTAATTGGAGAGTAGGTAGTTGCCCGAGATCGGGTCAAAGTCCACAGCAGGCGTGTTCTCCAGCAGGCCCATTCTGCCCATATACGTAAACTGATCCGAGAGAGACAGAGTGAGTCGCCGGGAAAGTGGAATCGCGCTGGTGACGCTGAAATTCTGGTGCACAAAGTCCGGCTTCACCGTTCCATCGATGATGTAGAGGTTCGGCGAGTACTGAAATGCGATCTGGCTGTGCTTCAAAATTCGGCGGGTATAGAACATATTCGCAGTCAGCGCGCTCGTTGTACGCGACTGAGTGTTTGCGCCCTGCCCGAACCGGTCAAACACCTGCGAATAGCTCAAGTCGTTCATGTAGACCGGCCCTACATGGAACATCCCCGGACGGATTTGCAGCCACGCCGCGCGTCCAAGCGCCTGAATCCGAGTTGCCTCTTCGATGGGATCAGTGGTCTTGGCGGATTCGCCGTCTTGATTATTAGTGACGGTTGCCGCAACGGCAGTATCTCCCGTGGTTGCAGGCGCGGTCTCAGCATCCTGAGCAATGGCGCTACCGGCCAGGAACGACAGAAGCAGCAAAATGTGAATGGATGCCCACCGAGCTTTCGTCATGATCGTTTCTCCTACGGCGCTACGATTACGTCCCCAGGCTGAAGCACTATGTCGTCTTTCATGTCGCCCTTCAGCATTTTTTTATAGCTGAACGGGATCTTCTTACTTTGACCATTCTCCGTTCGAAGAACATACATATTGTCCTTCGCAAACGGCCCCAATCCGCCAACCTCAGCCAGGAGTTGAAGGACGGTTTTACGGCTGTTCAGTTGCACGGCACCTGGATGAGTGACTTGCCCCATCAAGTAAACCTTCCGACTCTTGATGCCACGCACGATGACCGTTACTTGCGGTTCGGTCACATAAGCTTTCAACTTCTCAATCAATTGCGCTTGCAGTTCTTTGGTTGTCAGCCCGGTGACCTTGATGTCGTTTAGGAGCGGCATTGTGATCATGCCGTCTGGCCTTACAGTCACCTGCACCGAAAGTTCTGGTTCCCGCCAGACTGAAACCTGAAGATCGTCTTCAATGCCGATCCGATACACATCCGCTTCGTCGACTGGCGGTTCCGGAACGCTCTGGGCGGCTGCCGGTGCGTTGGCATCGGAACTGGCAACTTCCTTGGGAGCTGGACTCGACTTCTTCGAAGAACTGAACCCTTGATTCTCTTGTGCACTGGCCATACCCAGCGCAAACAACGCAACAAACGCTAATTTGATTACAGTTTTCACACGTATTCCTTGGGCCTTCAGGATTTCTAACGCACAGCGATTGCCATTCGCTAGAGGAAGCTAGACGTTCATTACAAAGAACTTAGCTGGAGATGTGGAGATTGGGAAGGGGAAATGTGAAAATGTTTTCCCACACCACTGAACTGGTTTTCACATTTCCCCATTTCTCGCACTTACGGAGTAGTGACCTGCGATTTCAGCGAGGCTCCACCGTAGCTGGTGTTGTAGTAATACTTCTCGCCCCAAGATTTGTAACTACCTGCCTTGCCGACGGACAAAACTCGGTAGGTGTAGGTAGTTCCTCCCGCAACCGTGTTGTCTACGAAAGTTGACGAGTTGGCAGGAACGGTCGAACTCAACACGACGTAGTTCGAGGCAGTCATATCACAAGCCAAATAGCCACCTGTACAGCGCTCGACCGTGTAACTAATTTGATTAGCAGGAGGGGTTTGCGTCCACGATACGGTCACTTGACTGGAAGAGTTCGCGACCGCTGTGACATTTCCTACCGCGCCAGGCACGTTCATTGCCGCGTTACTGTACGCGGACGCCCCTGAGCCGTTCGTCGCTTTTACTCGATAGGTGTATGCGATGCTAGCGCTACCATTTGGATCCGACCAACTATTCACGGTGCCCACTGTACCAACTACAGCGAACTTAGTTTGGTCATAGTAGCAATTCAAATTGGTATACCCTTGGCACCGTTCGATCACAAATCCAGTTGCTGCCGTGGAACCGTAAACATCGGAATTATCGCGCCAGGTAAGCGTATTTTTCGTGCCATCGTTTGTGACCATCAGCGAGTCGGGGGCGTTAGGGACCTGTACCCCGGGATCCGGCAACCTTCTCTTCGATACGACAAGGCTGTCATACCACGTCGCCGTGTCGGGCATAACCAACTTGGCCCCGGTCATTGTCCCTGAGCCCGAAACTGAGTTGGCGCCACTCTGGCTGTAGGTGATGACCGTGTCGCTGTCAACCGATGTAACATTAAAAGTGCCGTTGAACGTGGAGTCGCTGACACCTGCGATGGTGATGGAGTCTCCAATGCTAAGGCAATAGCCATTCTGAGTAGCATGACTGGCAGACGTCACAGTTACAGTACCGTTCGAGCGACTGATAGAATTGATATTGAAAGTGGCCGGGCATCTCCCCGTCTCATACGGCAAGAACCAAATTTTTCCATAACGAGGAACTAATCCGTTGGTCGTCCACCACGTGGCGGGATAAGGCCAGTTTCCCGACAGATCGTGCTGGAGGAAGTCGTAATCCGTCATACTAATGACCAGTTGCGAAGGCTTGCCCTCCTCAGCCAACCACAATTCGAATGTACTGTCATGCCTGTAATTGCGGTCGTTGACGTAGTCTTCACCCGTCTTAACGTGAATCTGGAAGGTCATCCACTGATCGGCCGCATAGTCGAAGCAACCTATTCCATCGGTAAATCTGCACCCGATTGCATTCTGCAGAAGATAGTCATAGGAACCAGCGTTCGGTTGCAGCGGCTGGTAGGTATTATCCTTCTTCCCACATGAGTGATACACGTTCAGAAACGGTTGATGGTAATACCGCTGAATCGTGATCTCCATATCGGCACAGGTGTACGGTGTATTTACTTCCGTTCCTGACCGAGCGTTGCCCATGTTGATAATGGCGTGCTTGAACCCTCCTCCGAGATACGGTTTCATCGTGATCATCTCAGTAGGCATGTACTGCCTCCACTGGATGTAAAACTCGTTCCCAGCAGGACTTGTCGGTCCAAACTGAATTGGATATGGGTCGTCCGAGAAGTCTACGTGGAAAGCCCCCGACGTATTCGCATTCGCGCTGGAGGGAATCCTGAATTTGAGCGATCCAGCACCAGATGTCGCACGGGTGCTATCAAACGTCGCTTGATAGACGCCCCCCGTCGATGAAACAACCGGACCCACCGACGCATCCGTTCCCTGCGGGATCGGCCCATCGAACCCGTAGCACCTTACGATGTTGGGATCGTTCAGGCACTGTGTTTGGAAAAGGTCGCTGCCGGGCGAAGAGTTCGAGACTGTGACGCTTACGTTTGCGGTAGCCGTGTTATTGCTGGTGTCGCGGGCGGTCGCACGAATCGTGTGCGAAGCATTCGTGATCGTTCCCGTATTCAACGAAACCTGATACGGCGCCGTCGTCACTTCTGAGCCGATGTTCGTGCCATCTACATCGAATTGAACCCCTGCGATTGCTACGTTATCGCTGGCAGCGGCGCTCAGAGTTGTCGTTCCTGTTAGTGTCGCTCCCGCAGACGGACTCGTGACCTGGACTGTTGGGGGCGTCGTATCGTTGGTTGTAGTATTGGAAACTGTTACCGATACGTTTACCGATGTCGTGTTGTTGCTCGTGTCTCTCGCCGTCGCGGAAATCGTGTGATTGCCGTTTGTCAGGGAGGCAGTATTTAGCGATGTCTGGAATGGCGACGCAGTCACTTCACTGCCCACATTCGCTCCGTCAACCTTGAACTGGACACCACCCACAGCCACGTTGTCTGATGCGGTTGCACTGATGGTAACTGTTCCCGTCAGCGATGCGCCGGACGCTGGAGCCGTGATTTGGATCGCAGGCGGTGTTGTATCGAGAACCACGCCATTCGCTACATTGACCGAAATACTGGTGGTGCCTGAATTATTGCTCGCGTCCTTTGCGATTGCTCCAATCGTGTGGCTGCCGTTCGGTAACTTTGTCGTATCCAGGACGAAGTTATAGGGCGAAGTGGTAACCGCTGCGCCTGAGTTCGTACCATCCACCTGGAACTGCACACTGGCCACGCCAATATTGTCCGTGGCGAGCGCCGTCACCATGATCGTTCCTGTGACGTTAGCGCCGTTGCCAGGTGCAACAATCTGCACGGTTGGCTTCGTTGTATCCGGCCCTGGAGGAACCGTGTTGTCCACAGCTACCTGCACTACCGCACTGCCGACATTCCCGGCAGCGTCTCTCGCCCGCGCTTCAACGCGATGCGCACCATTCGTGTTCAAAGTCGTGTTCCAGCTCTTTGTGTAGGGCGGACTTGTAACTTCTGATCCGAAGTTCGTACCGTCAAGGAGGAACTGCACTCCTATTACTCCGGTGTTGTCTGCGGCCGTCGCGATCATGTTCAGTGTCCCGGCGACTGTGCTTCCACCAACCGGAGAGGTGATGATCACGTTCGGCGGCGAGGTATCCCCTCCACCTGAGAGATTGTTCTGAACCGTCACGGTCACGACAGCCGCGTTCGTGGCATTCCCTGCGTAATCCGTAGCTGTTGCGCTGATCGTATGAGTACCATTCGCAACGGTAGTCGTATCCCAGCTCACGTCATATGGCAGCGTCGTCAACGTTGCGCCAAACGGATTTCCGTCTATCAGGAAACGCACGGACTTGATGCCTGAGTTGTCCGACGCCTGGGAAGATAAGCTGATCGTGCCGTTGACCGTCGTGCCATTCCCAGGCGCCACGACCGAAACGGTTGGCGGAGTCGTGTCGACATTGAGGACGGTTTGAAACGTAGCGTCGGGACTCACGGCCTCGGACCCGCCGGAGTCTTTCGAGCGTACCCGGTAGTGATACAGCGCGCCTGCCGTCAGCCCGCTGAGTGAAACCGAATGCGATGTAACCAGAGCATTGTCGGCTGGGCTCGAAGATCCATAACTTGCTGAAGTTCCGAACTCGACTTGGGAGGTAGTCGCAGTATCGGTAGTCCACGTAACGGTCGCAGTCGTTATGGCGACATTCGTCGTCGAAACATTCGAGATGTTAGGTACGCCAGGTTGTGAAATACCGCGACTAGGCCCGGTTCCGCCGCCGCCACCAGCACAACCGGCTAGTGCGAATGTAAGCAATAAGAGGAAATGAAACAGAAGTAACTTCTTCGAGCGTGCGCACTTCATCACTGCAACCTCCCCTACCCCACCCAGCGGCAACAACTCCGTACCAGGGAGTCAACCTCGGAACGTGCTAAGTCCCTTAATAATGCAGAGTTGCTGCCCAAAATCTACTATGAAGCATTGCAAAAAACCACCTTAGAGGGCCCTTGAAAGTTACCCATCTTGGGTACGGGAGGCGTGATACCTTTGGTAATCAATTCGCCAATCTGTAAGCTCTTGCCGTCAGATGGAACCCGGATTGCATTTAGGATTTATTAGGAACTTCCAGCTCTTCGTTTCGGATTCCAGGAGGACTGATGTGCGGCATTTTTGGGGCGCTCTATTTCCATCAACCTGCGCCCACTGAACTCATGCCCAAGATGGGGGACATCATTACCCATCGTGGCCCCGACGACCACGGCTACTTCGTGCGTGGTCCGCTTGCTATGGGCATGCGCCGTCTCAGCATCATCGACGTATCGGGCGGTCATCAGCCGATCTGCAACGAAGACAAGTCGGTTTGGGTGATCCTGAATGGCGAAATTTTCAATTTCCCGGAGCTTCGCAAACGACTGGAGGACAACGGCCATCGGTTCACAACTCACACCGATACCGAAGTACTTGTACATCTGTACGAGGAAGAGGGCGACGACTTTGTAAAGAGCCTCCGCGGGATGTTTGCTTATGCCCTCTGGGATCAGCGCCGCTCTGTCCTTCTTATCGGACGCGACCGCCTCGGCAAAAAGCCGCTCTACGTACGTCGCGAGTCCAACCGAATCCTCTTCGCCTCGGAAATGAAATCAATTCTTGCCGATGAGTCCGTACCGCGGGAAGTGGATCCGGAATCGCTCGACGAATACCTGGGACTGGGTTACGTGCCCGCACCGTTCACGATGCTCAAGGGCATCGAGAAAGTCTTGCCCGGGCACTATCTTCGCATCGACGCTTCTGGCGCAGTGTCTGACCACGAATACTGGGACGTTCGTTTCGACGGGATTGAACATCACGCTGAGCAGGAATGGATCGAACGCGTCCGTGCCAAATTTCTCGAGTCCGTCAAGATTCGCCTGATCAGTGACGTGCCTCTCGGCGCTTTCCTTAGCGGTGGTATCGATTCGAGCGCAATCGTCGGCGCCATGGCCCACATCGTTTCCCAGCCGGTAAAGACCTATTCAATAGGTTTCGGAGGCGAAGACAGTTTTTACAACGAGCTTCCCTACGCTCGAATCGTCGCCAACAAGTACCACACCGAGCATCACGAGATCATTGTTAAGCCCGACGTTGCGGAGTTACTGCCCAAACTGATCTGGCACATGGACGAACCGATCGCCGACTCCGCCTTCGTGACCACGTTTCTGGTCTCGGAACTCGCGCGCAAAAGTGTAACGGTGATTCTATCCGGAGTCGGTGGAGACGAACTCTTTGGTGGGTATCGGCGCTATCTCGGAGACAACCTGCACCGTTACTACCGCCATGTCCCGCGCCCATTGCGTTCGGCATTTCGCGGTCTGCTCAACGCTCTGCCACAGGATCGCCATCGCAACTGGACCAACAACATTCGCTACGCCTCCGGGTTTGCCAATGCCGCCGAGATGGATCCGGCGTCCCGGTACATGAGCTTCATCACCGTGTTCTCTCCGGCGATGAAGCACGAACTCCTTCCTTCGAGCAGAGGGTCGAAACGCAGTTCCGAACTGTTGAAACAGTATTTCGCCCGCGTGCCCGGTGCCGATCCGCTGGATCAGAACATTTACGTCGACCTTAAAACGTCACTGGCGGATGATCTCCTTGCTCTCACCGACAAGATGAGCATGGCTGCCTCCATCGAGTGCCGCGCACCCTTCCTCGACCATGAACTGGTTGAACTTACGGCGCGCATGCCTTCGAACCTGAAGGTTCGCGGATTCACGATGAAGTACCTACTTAAAAAAGTGGTGCAGCCCTGGGTGCCCGACGAGATTCTCCACCGAAAGAAACGCGGCTTTGGCGCCCCGATGGGTGCATGGCTGAAGAACTCGCTGGAAAGCCTGGTGCACGACACGCTGTCCGCCGATGCAATCAGGAGTCGCGGCTTTTTCGATCCCGGCGTGGTTCAGAAGACGGTTGACGATCACCGACAATCACGCGCTGACCACACTGATCACCTGCTCTCGCTCATCACCTTTGAGCTGTGGTGCCGCATTTATCTGGATGGAAAGGTTCCTTCCGGAGCGGGAGAAATCCCGTCGCAGTTGGCGATGAAATCCTAGTCCATGAAGATACTGTTCATCTGTCACCGATTTCCTTACCCGCCGAACAGAGGTGGCAAAATCCGCCCGTTTAACATGATTCGGCACCTGAGCCAGAACCATGAAGTGACGGTAGCTAGTCTTGCCCAGACTCAGCAGGAGCACGATGAAGGAGCCCCACTTCGTGAGCATTGCCGCCAAGTCATAGCGGAAGTGGAACCTTCTTTAGACCGTTGGCGCCGGGCCGTGTTTGCATTGCCAACCAGCACGCCGTCGTCGGCTGCCTATTTTTCCTCGCCACGTTTGCGCCAGCGCATACTGGATTGTTTTCGCCGTAACTCATTCGATTTGGTTTGGGTTCATTGCGCTTTCATGGGCCAGTACGCCGAGGGGCTGAATGCACCATTTCGCATTCTCGATTACGGTGACCTCGACGCGAGCAAATGGCTGGACTATGCGAAGTTCAAGGCTCCTCCACTTGCGTGGGGCTATGGCATTGAGGCTCATAAACTTCGCAAATATGAGAAACATTTAGCGACTCGGTTTAATCAGGTCACAGTCACCGCGCAGGGAGAAAAGGAAGAATTCGAGTCCTTCGGAATTCCGACTCCGTGCACTCTCATCCCCAACGGAGTTGATTTCTCCTACTTTCAACTTCTTCCTGATCGTAACGTCAAGCAGGTGATCGCTTTTCTAGGCCGGATGGATTACTTCCCCAACGTGGATGGCGTTTCCTTCTTTGCCCGTTCGGTGTTTCCCTTTATTCGCGAGAAGCATCCTGCGGCTGAATTTCGTATCGTAGGCTCGAATCCGCTTCCGTCGGTCAAGGAACTGGCTTCGATCCCGGGCATCAGCGTAACCGGCTACGTGCCTGATGTGCGTCCCTACGTTCAAGATGCCGCGGTATCGGTCGTTCCCCTGCGTATCGCTCGTGGCACACAGAACAAGACACTCGAATGCATATCCATGGGCATTCCGGTCGTCTCGTCATCAACTGCCGCGAAAGGAATCCAGGCTCGACCCAATGAGCACCTGCTCGTGGCCGACACTCCGCAGCAGTACGCTCAAGCGGTTTCAAAGATCTTCGAAGATCCCGATTGGGCAGCCAGAATGGCCGAGGCGGGACGAATTCACATACAGAAAACTCACAACTGGGCGAATTCGATGTTGATCCTCGATTCGGTCATCGCCAGCGCAAAAAAAGAGACTACCGCTGTTCTGCGGTAGTCTCAGGTTCCGAAAAACCTTATTGCAGGCTTGCCAGCACCTTCTTCGCTTCTTCGGCTTCCGCGAAGTTGGGCATTTTGAGAGCCGCCTGCAGCTGCTGTTTCGCTTCCGTATTCTTTCCTAGCTTCGAGTAGGCGAGACCCAGGTGATACTTGTAGGTTGCGTTCTGCGGCATCTTGGCCGTGGCGTCCTTCAAGAACTGCACCGCCGATTCGTAGCTTCCCTTCTTGATGTAGATCCACGCCAGGGTGTCACCAATGCGCGGATCTGCCGGGAACGCCTCTCTGGCTTCTTGCGCCAGTTTCAGCGCCATATCCAGATTGCCGCCCTTTTCGGCATAGATGTACGCAAGATTGTTCTTCGCAATCGGGTTCTTGTCGTTCAGTTCGATGCTGCGCTCGTAGAACTTCTTCGCCGAATCCCAGTCCTGCTTCTGTTCGCTGATCTGAGCCAGACGCAATGGAATGATGTAGTCACGTGGATATTCGCTCTCCAGACCTTTTAGCACGCCCGTGGCCTTGTCTGGCTGGTTCTGTGTCAGATAGACCTCGGCCAGTCCGCGCCGTGCCACAAGCAGTTTGGGATTGATCTGAAGCGCCTTTTCGTAAGCTGCCTGCGCTGTCTTCATATCCGCCGCTTCGAAAGCCACGCCGCCCAACACTTCCTGGCCGGCAGGCAAGCTGGGATTCTTAGCGACGTACTTGTTGACGACTTCCACTGCCTTGGCCGGCTGCTTCATCGCCAAATAGCAGGAGCCAGCGATCTGAAGAGTCTCCGGTGGCCGTGCATCGAGTTCCAGCGACTTGGTTGTCAGCTGAATGCATTCCGGGAACTTCTTCTGTACGAACTTCACCGCGGCCATCGCCCGGTATACATTCGCCTTGCTGGCCGGATCGCCGGTTGCGTCCACCAGTCGGGCCAGATTCGATTCCGCCTGTTGGAATTCACCTTTCGCGGTGAGCGCTGCGGACATCAGCACATAAGGAGTGATGTTCGACGGTCTCGCATCAATCACCATCTGAAGATTCTTGATTGCCTCATCGACCTGATTGGAGCGGATCTGAAGGTTCGCAAGATCTACTCTCGCCGTGGCCAATCCGGGCTCGCGTTTCAAGGCTTCTTCCAGCGATGTCTTGGACTGTTCCATTTCGCCGCGACCCAGATACGCTTTGCTCAGATCAACGTACACCTGCGGGTTATCAGGATTGAACTTCTGCGCCTTTTGCAGATCAAGCAGAGCGTCGTTGAAGTTCCCTTCTGCGATCTTCAGCCTGCCGCTCAGGTCAAGCATGCCCGGCTCGTTTGGGTTCTCCTTCAGTGTTTCGGAGAGAACAGCTTTTGCTTCTGCGACCCGGTTCTGCGCTACATAAAGCTCAACCAGTTTCTGCCAGGCGAAGTAGTCCTTCTTGTTCTGCGCCGTCAACCGCTTGAGTTCAGCTTCCGCTTCCTTTTGATTGTTGGTCGTCAGGTAAAACTCCGCCACGGCTAGCCTGGACGGACTGTCCTTCGGAGTTCCGCTCTGGATGGCCTTCGCCAACGCTTCAGCTTCGCCGAAACGTTTGTTCTGCATGTAGAAGCCATACAGCATGTTCTTGGGAATCACGCTATCCGGACGCCGCTGCACCGCCTCTTTCAGAATGGCTTCGGCCTTGGCGTTGTCCCCGCGCTTCATGTATTCCGCACTGAGCGTTGCGGGAGGAACCATTGAATTCGGCTGCATGTCCCAGACGCGACGCAGGCTGGCTTCGGCGTCCGCGAACTTTCCGTCCTTCAGTTGGAATATGGACTGGTCGTACAAAGCTCGTGGGTTCGCCGGATCTTGCTGTAGCACCTGCTCCAGCAACTTACGGCTCTCCTCGAATTTCTGTTGACCGAGCAGCGCTTCTACCTTGATCAGGTTAAGGGATCGCTCCTGCGGGAAGTCCTTTTGGATCTCGTCAACTTTGGCGAGCGCCTGATCAAAGGCTCGGAAGCGCAGCAGCATTTCCGCCACGAGCATGTTCGCATCCTTGTTCTTCGGGTCGCTCTTCAGGGCCAGCATCAGTTCCTGGTAGCCGCCCCGGATGTTGCCCGTCCCGAAATACAGCTTTCCGAGTTCGAAGTGTGCTTTCGAGTGCTGCGGATTCAGTTGGATGGAACGCCGAAGCTCCACGATCGCCTCGTTTTGCTTACTCGACTTCAGCGCCTCCATGCCTTTGGCATAGTGCTTTTCCGCTTCTTTCTTCGGATCGCCCTTGCAGCCGGTCATGATTCCAACGGCTAGCATGGCCACCATCGCGGCAGCCAACGCGGTCTTGGCCTTCGGCTTTGCTTCCATGCGTTTCAAAACGTTGAAGGTCCGAACTAGTAAGGCGTATGTGAATACCCACATACATTGGAAGACATAGGTAGCGGCACGTCGCATAGGTGTCATGGAATTACCTCGAATATTATCGTTCGCGTTTACTTTGCGCCCCGGCCGGACAGCAACACTTTCACTGTCTCAAAGATGATCGCCAGGTCCAAGAATACTGACAGGTGCTTGATGTAGAAGAGGTCATATTCCAGCTTCGTCTTGCTCTCTTCCACGCTGGCTCCGTACATAAATTTGATCTGCGCCCAACCGGTGATTCCCGGTCTGACGGTATGTCGGAGTCCGTAATACGGAATACTCTGTTCCAGTAACTGAACGAAGTACGGCTGTTCTGGCCTCGGCCCGGCGATGCTCATGTCGCCCAACAGCACATTAATCATTTGCGGCAGTTCATCCAGCCGGAACCGCCGGATATAGTACCCCACTCGCGTTACTCTGCGGTCGGCATCTTTCGCCCACGCCGGACCATGACGTTCCGAGTCCTGATACATCGACCGGAACTTCAGCATCTCGAACTCCCGCCCTTCCAACCCCACGCGGCGCTGGCGGAACAATACCGGCCTGCCGCTTTCGACAACGATGGCGGCCGCAACAAGCAGCATGATCGGCGCCGCAATGACCAGCGCAACAAGCGAAATCACCAGGTCCGTGGTGCGTTTTAAGAAACGAGTAATGCCCGACTTCCGGAATCCCTCCGAAAGGATCAGCCAACTAGGCGAAAGGTACTCCAGCAGAATCCTGCCCGTCACCCTCTCGAACATTGTGTGGGCATCTTCCACTCGGACCCCGGCAAATCGCAACTGTAGGAGTTCATGAATCGGCATCTTCCCGCGACGCTCGGCCAGCGAGATGATCACGCGGTCCACCTTCGCCTCGCCTGCTATCCGCGTAACGTCTGATACCTTGCCTACAATCTTCGAACTCTCGAGCATTTGCCCGACATTAGCTCCGCTCTCGTGTTCATCCAGGAACCCCACGACCTCGGTGCTGAACTCCGGACGAACCATCAGTTCCTTCACCAGGTCAATGCCCGGCTTCCCCATTCCAAGAACCAGCATTTTTTCGGTTCGTCTTAGTAACGGCGCGCTCGCGTCAAGGAGCAACCGCCAACTCAGAATGATTGCCAGAATGGCAGGGGCAGCAAGAAGCGCCACGCCGCGCCCCATGCTCAGGCTCGGCTGCAGAAAATAAACGAACGCCAGCAGGAAGCATGCGACGCCTAGCGCCTGAAGCAACTGGACAAAAAGTACCGCGCGCCTGCCCACGACCTGGAAATCGTAAAGGTCGTAGTAATAGAGGCAGAACTCGCACACGACTATGACCAAAATGAGCCGGATAAACGTCTCAGAATTGATCGATTGCGTCGTAATGCTTAGCGGTGAAAGGCTGATAACGGCTGAAAGGAAAAGGGCGAGGCCGATCAATAAACTCTCGGATATCACCAAGATAACGGTGATAAACGGTATCTTTTGTCCACCAATCTTAAGCATTGATTTTGAGCAGGGACCGGTTACTACTTAGCCTTTTCTGAGTTTCAACTTGGAATCAGGCACGTAGAACGCCAAACTCTGCACAAAAGGTGAAAAAACATTCACAGCAGCCAAATTGTAAGTCATAGATAAATCAGGGCGTCCACGAACCCGGGACATGTCCCTTCAGCAACCGATAGGAAAACTATTTCACTGGAGCGGAAAACTATTTCCTCTCTGCCTCCAATCGGCTAAAACGGACATCCCTTCTCGTTGCGACACAACAACATGGCCGGTAGGTTCCAGTCATTGATCAATACGAACACCTTCTGGTTCGGCACATACCGGAATCGCCCGAAGGTTCCGTTGGAGGAATTCCGGCCCGTGTGCGCAGAGTTCGCCACTTTGTCGCCCGGATAAGTGGTTTTTGAGCAGGTTTGGTTTTTCGGGAAGTAGTCGTAGACAGTGTTGCCGAAGTTCGGCCACATCACTACCCGGTTCGCGTCCGGGTCATAGGTCAATCCGGACCATATGTACCCAAACTCCCCCGGCGTAATACTATCCGCCAGCATGTTGCATCCCTTCGCCAGCAGGTTCGGAGTCACGTCCGTTACCGTGTTCGTGTCGATATCGTAGTGATAGACCTCCCTTTCGCCTGAACTCTTTTTATCAGTGATCACCATGACGCGATCTTTGTAAGCGACCACACCGTTTGCAGCCGTCTCTTTGACCCATTCAGCGCGTTTTGTGTAGGTGTTGGTGCACAGATCCCAAGTGCCGAAGTTGTAGTTGTCGTACATGATGATCTTCCGGCTCACCGGATCCCAATCCACCACCTTGCCATGTCCGGAAGCGGGCTTTCCACCTACATACTTGGCCCACGTGTCAAGGCGCTGCCAAGTTCCAGTGGCAAAGTGAAATACCCATGCATCGGCTCGCGCGGTGCCTGCGTCCCAAGTTGAATAACCGCTGAACTCAAATAAAGCGTCGCCGGTTGTAACGCCATTTTTGCAGCTCAACGAATTGGGTGGTATATAGGCCAACTGCGCGTAAGTGTGCTTCGCGTCGGGAGCACAGCCAAACCCCTTCGCATCCGTTTGGCAATCAACGCAGATGTTCATCCCGGCCGCCGCGTCGGTGCGGAAGATCGGCGGCAGCGCCACCGGGCCCGCATCGGAAGCCTGGATCGTCGTTACCACACCCTTGTTCGTAACTCCTCCGTTACAACCACCCACACCAGGCACAATGGGACCACCGGTCCCAGGTATCGTCGGCTCTGTATACCGTTTTAAAGTCACCTTTTTACCGGCGCTGGAATCCTGCAGCGTCAAAGCGTACAACTCGTTACCGCCGTACCCGGTGTGTCCGCCGCCCGTGATCAGCAACTGATCGGTCGCAGTGCGCAGAATGCCGCTCGCCCAGTCGCGGATAACAGCCGAGCACCCTTCTGTTCGCGTGATGGACCGGTACCTCTCTCCCGCAGGACACAGTCCCGGCCGGTTCAATTGTGTTAACAGTCCGAGATTTTTCCAGCCGAAGGGCCACTGTGGCGCAAGCGAACTCTTTCCCTCCGCTGGTGGCGAAGGTATTTGCCCTGCTGCCTGCACATTCTTCTCGATAGAATCCTGTGCTGTCGCTTGTGAGGTGAGGCACCAAAAGCACAAGACAAGGATGGGCCACCAAACAAACGACTGCGGTCGCCTCCGGCTACCTGTTTTCATGGCTTGCAAGCCTAATCCATTCCGACGAGAGAGTACACCTGCAACATATTGGTTGGTGAATTAGCGGTTCGGTTCCATCGGATCGACTCTTCATGTTCAATACGAAACCCTTGAATCGCGCTCGTATCGCATCTAACTGGTCGGCACACGTAAATCACTCTCTGATCGTTTAACTCTCTTGCCTCCGAGATATCGATGACATTCGCCGAGCCCTCCATATAAAAGGTCAACGGCTTCGCAACAAACGATTCATTGGTTATCACGGTGTATTCGGAACCGCCGAATCTCTGTGCGAGTTCTCTCCATGGGGGTGTTACCTGCGCCGGAATAGCTTCTGGCAAGGCTGAGAGACACCACAGCACAAGAGCAGTCGCTGGCACGAGTACCAACCGGCGTGGTACGCACTCAATGGCGAGGCCAATGAGTAGGAAGATCATGGGACCACTAAATAACAACTGGCGCACTGCCCAAATTGACAGGGGCCCGTACCAGGAGACCAGATAAACCACCACTGGCGGCAAGAATGCAAGGGTTGCCACCGTTACGACAAGGCGAATGTCCAGCCTACGATGATTCTTGACGATTAACGCTGCGATGACTGCAAACAGCAGCACCAGCGTCATGCTCGCGTGAGGAACACTCCCGAAGAACTGAACATACAAATACAGAACGTCAAAAATTCGGGGCTTCGGTATCCACGCCATCTGGTTATCGACACCATGCATGGATGATCCGATGATGAGGAGCCAAGGTGCAATCGTCGCCGCCCCTAGAAACGCAGCGAGGATCAGGCGGAACCTGTTTGCGGATCGCCAACATAGAATGCCCAGGACTTCCGCCGTAATCAAAAACACGCTTGCATACATAGTGTTGACCAGCAGTGCACAGCAGATTCCGTATCGCACCGGCCACTTCCAACCCGGCGACTCAAATCCTTGTCGGACGAGTATGTAAAAGCTCGTTGCAGCAAAGAACAAAGCCAGTGCGTACGGGCGTGCTTGCTGTCCATAAATCACCAGCAAAGGGCTACACGCACAAAGCATAGCTACATAGAAGGCGTACATCGGCCTCAGGAGCAACATCGCTACCCGAAACATAATGATCAGAAATCCGGTTGAGGCAAGCACACTGAGTGAACGCATGCCTGCTTCGCTGAATCCGACAACGGCACCCCAATAGTGCAGAGCAACGTTATGAACCGGAGGGTGAACGCGATCAGCAATGAGTATTGATAAGGTCTTCGAGATATCGCTTCTTGCTGCGTCAACGGAGAAGATCTCATCACCGTCGAAGTTATATGAGATCTGATGGCAACGCAGAAACACGCCAGCGAATACTACTAACAGGAGCAAAGGCCAACTACTACAAGCGAATACTCGGAAGAGCAGTTCGCGGCAGGAACGTAAAACCGAGACGATTGGCAGCGCAGTCCACATGAACACACCTCACGTAGACGCGCATGATCACAACGCTTATATGGCTGGGACCGCCGGACTGTACCGCCCCTCTACGGAATCCAAATCCAGCCAACGCTTGCTAAGCGTACTTTAATCTTATGCTAACGCAGTCGTTTGCAGCAATACTGTGATTAACATCACGTTGATGTCACGCACGAGATCACAACCAAAAGAAAACGGGCCGCGCGCTTGGCGGCCCGAGAATACAAATAGCCGTGTGGCTTATGGACAGCCCTTGTCATTCCGGCATAGCACCATGGCCGGCAAGCTCCAGTCGTTGATCAGCACGAACACCTTCTGGCTCGGCACATACCGGAACCGGCCAAAAGTTCCATTGGAAGAACTTGCCCCTGTATGTGCAGAGTTAGCAACTGTGTCCCCTGAATAGGTGAACTTCGAACATGTTTGGGTTCCCGGGAAGTAGTCATAGACTGTGTTTCCGAAGTTCGGCCACATCACGACGCGGTTTGCATCCGGGTCATACGTCAATCCGGACCAGATGTACCCAAACTCTCCCGGGGTGACAAGGTCCGTCAGCATACTGCATCCCTTCGCCGTCAGGTTCGGAGTCACGTCAGTAACGGTATTCGTGTCGATGTTGTAGTGATAAACCTCTCTGCCGCCCGAACTATTCTTGTTCGTAATCACCATAATTCGGTCTTTGTAATCGATGGCGCCCTTCGCACTCGTTTCCTTCGTCCAGTCAGCAAGCCGAGTGTAGGTGTTGGTGCACAGGTCCCAGGACCCGAAGTTATAGTCGTCGTACATGATGATCTTCCGGCTCACCGGATCCCAATCGACTACCTTCCCATGTCCACTCGCCGGTCTTCCTCCCACATACGTGGCCCACGTATCGAGACGTTGCCAAACGCCCGTGCTGAAGTGATAAACCCATGCATCGGCTCGAGCGGTTCCAGCGTCCCATGCCGAGTAACCACTGAATTCAAAGAGCACGTCGCCCGTGGTGACTCCGTCCACGCAACTCAAAGAATTCGGCGGAATATACGTTAGTTGGTCATACGTGTGCTTGGCATCCGGAGCACAGCCAAATCCTTTCGCATCCGTCTGACAATCAACGCAAACGTTGTACCCAGGCGCTAGATCGGTGCGGAAGATCGGCGGCAGCGCAACTGGTCCCGCATCGGATGCCTGGATCGTTGTCACCACGCCTTTACTCGTGACTCCTCCGTTACAACCACCTGTTCCTAGCACGATGGGGCCGCCCGTCCCGGGCACCGTCGGTTGGGTAAAACGCTTCAATGTCGCTTGATTGCCCGCTGAGGAATCCTGCAGCGTCAATGCGTATAACTCATTGCCGCCGTACCCGGTGTGTCCACCACCCGTGATCAGCAATTGATCCGTCGCCGTACGCAGAATCCCGCTGGTCCAGTCCCGAATGACGGCCGAACACCCTTCCGTCCTCAATATTGACGCATACTGCGAACCGGTGGGACACAGTCCCGCCTGGTTCAACTGCGTCAATGCTCCCAAACTCTTCCAGCCGAACGGCCACGCCGTTGTAGGCGGATTCTTCACTTCGGTAAGTGTCGTGAACGTCTGGTCGCCGCTTGCGCTGTCGTTTCCGTTCACCACGGCGTGAACACGGTAGTGGTATGTCACTCCAGATACTAGTCCCTGCAATACAACCGAGTGACTCGTGCCTGATACCACTTCCGTCGACGACCTTCCACCGTAGTTCGTAGTCGATCCATACTCGACATAACCGAGGCTTGCGACCGAAGTCGTCCACGAAATCGTTGCGGTAGTCGACGCCACGTTGGTAGCCGTAATGTTTGAGAACCCAACGGTTGTCGGTGTCTGCTGGCTGGTCGTAAATGTAACGTTGTCGCCCGTGATATCGGCTCTCAACGGATCAGTACTCGAACGCGGCCGTGCGTTGTACGTAGTCGATGGGCTCAGATTGTTTATGGTGATCTGGTGGCTTGTCACAAGGGTGGAATCCAGGTTTGTCGCAAACCCGTAATTCGTCGTTGTGCCGTACTCCACCTGTGACGTCGCCGGAGAATTCGTCGTCCAGGTCATCGTGGCGCTATCTGCAGTGATGTTTGACATCACCACGTTGGAAAGCGTCAGCGGAGTCTTCGTGCTGACCGAGAATGCCAGGTCAGGACCGGCCACATCCCCGGTGCCGCTCGCCGACGAATGAGCACGCGCGTGATAGGTAACCCCCGACTGCAGACCCGTAATAATCACCGAGTGCTGCGTCACCAGTGTCGGATCCGCCGGCAGGTTTGTTCCATATGCGGTGGTCGTTCCGTATTCCACCTGCGACGTCGCCGGTATGTTTGTCGTCCACGAAATCGTCGCGGAATCGAATCCTATCGTCGGCACGTTGGCGTTGGTAATACTCAACGTCGGCTGCATCGTCGTAAACGTCAGGTCCGGACTCTGCGCCACCGCGCTGCTCGAATCCACCGACGTTATCCGGAAATGGTAAGTAGTGTTCGGAGCAAGGTTCGAGAGCGTCTGCAAGTGATTCGTCACCAGCGCCGGGTCCAGCACTGTGCTGCTTCCATACGCCGCCGTCGTTCCGTACTCAACCAGCGAATTGGCCGGTGTTGTCGTGGACCAGGCAATCGCCACTGAGGTCGACGTAACCGCGTTCACCGACACGGAATAGATCGCAAGAGCACCCGAGGAGACCGTCGTGAACGTCAACGCCCCTGACGTGGCGATTGTGCCATTCGGGTCCTGCGACTTCGCCCTGACGAAGTACTGCGTTCCTGGAGCCAGGTCGGTCAACGTTACCGTGTGATTTGTAACGGTCAGCGCATCCGTAACCGTACTGCCGAAGCTTGGCGATGTGCCATATTCCACGATCGAACTCGCCGGAGCATTCGTCACCCATGTGAGCACCGCCGAAGTTGTACCGACGCTGCTTACCGTGAAGTCCGTGAGTGCCAACAGCGGTGTCGTGGTTGTGAATGTGAAGTCCCCAGAGACCGCGGAGAATCCTGTGGTGTCAGCAGAATTGACTCGCGCGTGATACAGCGTTCCCGGGACCAGGCCCGTCAATGTCACTGAGTGCTGGTTCACGAGGTTCGAATCCGTATTGCTGCTGGATCCGTATGCCATCGTTGTGCCGTACTCAACCTTGGAGGTCGCGGCCGCGTTGGTTTCCCACGTGATCATGACCGAACTCTCTGTCACTCCCGTGACCGCCACCTTGCTGATCACCAGCGTGTTCTTTCCCGTAGAAAGGGTGCTGAAGGTTGCATCGGCACTAATTACGTCGGGGCCACCCGGGTTCGCCGAATGCACGCGATAGTGGTACGTAGCTCCACTCTCCAGGCCAGTGACATTGACTGAGTGATTTGTAACCTGGGTGCCATCGACGGGAGTGGTTGAACCGTAGGAAGTTGTCTTGCCGTACTCGACTTGCGAACTTGCCGGAGCCGTGGTTGTCCACACAATGGTGGCGCCGTTTGTCGATAAGTTCTCCGCGCGAACACCAGTCACCGCAAACTGCGGTGCGGTCCCATAACTCGAGGCCGTGATAAACGTAGAATCGCTGCTGACTACCTCAACGCCATTGCTATCTTTGCTGCGAACCCTGAAATGATAAGTGCTGCTTGGTACTAGTCCGGAAATCGTAAAACTGGGGGTCGTCCCCGCGCTGGAAATCGCAGTAGAACTGCCGTAATTCTGTGTAAGTCCGTAATCGACGCTTGAAGTCGTAGTAACGCTCGTTGTCCACGCCACCGTTGCCGTCGTAGAAGTGACGTTCGTCAACGAAAGGTTCTGAATGGAAAAGGCGTCTCCCGAGGTTCCTCCACCGCCCGTACCGCCGCCGGCATCGCGTCCAGGAGTCCCGCCGATTCCGCCTCCGCCAATCGTTCTGGTCGGCGACGTTCCACCGCCTCCACATGCGGTCAACGCAACCAGCAAAACCATGCTGACTGCGAACCAAAGTCTTCTTGAAACTCGAGCGCTAGACCCCATTCGAAACTCCTCGTAACCACGGCATCGAACTCAGTTCTATACCGCACCAGGCAAACTTCGGCCTTCAGACACGTTTGCCTTTCGAATGTTCGCACTCTACAGCAACGAGCAACCAGCAGCAATACAGCAAGGTGTACATACTTAGGTAACCTCGCTTGTGATTGATTGGGGAAATTTCGCTGCTTGACACTGTAGGCACTCATGCCTCAGTGTTAACTACCGAATACATAGTCCCCTTCTGATCCAGGACCTCCTCTTTTACCGTACTTCGGCGTTCGCTCCTTGGCGACATGGAGCCGCGTTGCGCGACTGCAGGTCTCACGAATGGGAACTTCGGGGATGAGAATGGACTGGCTTTTTTGGGGCAAACTATTGAAAAAACAACGGTAACTTTGATCGTCGCTGTTTCTTTGTTACGCTACCGGAAACTACACTGAAGGGACCCGACTCACCTGATCATGGGAACTGCGATGGCCGAAACCACGGCTTCTGCTGCCACGAGGATCGCAACTTACTCCGATTCGCTGCGCTCCAGTTGGGACGCCTACGCGCACCGGCATCCTGACTCGACCATCTTCCACACCATTGCCTGGAAACGAAGTGTCGAGCGTGAGTTTGGCTTTCAGTCACACTATCTTTACGCCGAGCGCAACGATCAGATTTGCGGCATCCTTCCGCTGTTTTTGCTCTCGAACCTCGTGATGGGCAAGGTCCTCATTTCAACTCCGTTCGCTGTGTACGGTGGGCCTTGTGCTGACGACGACCCTGCTACCCTCGCCTTGGTTGACGCCGCCCGGAAACTCGCGCAGGAACTCCGCGTTCAGCACCTTGAGCTGCGCAATCGACACCAGATTTCCCTCGGGCCCGAGTTCCACGAGAAGGACTTATACGTCAGCTTCGATCGCGACTTACCCAAAACCGAAGACGAACTCATGAAGAGCCTTCCGCGTGACACGCGCTACATGATCCGCAAGGGTCTGAAGGCAGGATTGACCTCCGTCATCGATAACAGCCAGGTCGCCACTCTCCACCATATATACGCGCAGAGCGTGCATAACCTTGGCACGCCGGTGTTCTCACAGCGGTGGTTCGAAATTCTCCGGGAGGAGTTCGGCGACGCCCTCCAGATCCTCATCGTGAACTCGCCCGAAGGGCCAATCGCCGCCGTCCAGAGCTTCAAGTTCCGTGAATGGATCATTCCCTTCTACGGCGGAGCTCCGCTCGAAGCCCGTAAGTATGCGGCCAACAATGTCATGTATTGGGAAGTCATGCGTCGCGCCCAGGCCGAAGGCTTGACGAAGTTCGACTTCGGCCGCAGCAAACGCGAGACGGGCGCGTTCTTCTTCAAGACCCAGTGGACGATGACTCAACATCAGTTGCCATACAAGTACTTCCTGGTCCGCCGCAAGGAAATGCCGAACTTCTCGCCGAACAATAAGAAGTTCCAGCTTGCGATCGAATGCTGGAAGAAATTGCCGCTGCCAATCACCAAGTGGATCGGCCCACCTCTGGTGAAGCTGTTCCCGTAAACACTGCCGTAAGCTTTAAAACCCATTCTTTCGCAGAACGCTCGTTAGCGAAGTTTAGGTGATGGAGAATGCTCGAACTGAAAAACCAGTCCTCAGCGATAACAGCACAACCCGCTCCGGGCGATAGAAGGTCCTTCTTTCGCCTGACGAAACAGGAAGATGGCTGGATTTCTTCGGGTACCCCTCACTGCTTGTTGAGTCAGCATTCTCATGCCTCGGCAGTGGGCTCCAATACGGGAGCTTTTGCGCAATGGAATTGGGACGGAAGCGAACTGGCGATCAAGAACGACAGGCTCGGCTTCATGCCCTTGTTCTACTATGCGACTCCCACTGATTTTTGCGTGTCCGGCTCCATTCCTGTGCTGTTGCAGCAAGGAGCGCCGACCAACATAGATTACGACGCACTGGGAATCTACCTTCGAACTGGCTACTTCCTTGCGAATGACACCGCCTTTGAAGCTATTAAGTTGGTCCCGCCTTCGGCGCAAATCTCCTGGCGCGACGGCAAATTGTCCGTTTCGGGTTCGGCGCCAATACCCGCGTCGGTTGACGTATCCAGAAAAGACGCTCTCGATGGCTGTATATCGCTGGTGCGACAAGCCGTTATGCGGACCGCTCCGTCCGATCAGCAGTTTGCGGTCACACTGAGCGGCGGACGCGACTCACGCCACATCCTGCTCGAATTGCTTTCCTGCGGGTTCAAGCCAAGTTTCTGCGCTACGGCTCGCTACTTCGACTGCTGGCCAACCAATGACATCGAGATTGCGGCAGAGCTATGCCGACGCTCGAATATCCCACATCATGTGGTCGGTCAGGACTCCTCGATGCTCACAGGACAACTCGAGAAGAACATTCGGACAAGCTTTGGCACCACTGACCACGTGTGGATTCCGCCCTTAGTCCGGTTTCTGAAGTCCAGGACCAACACCGTGTACGAAGGAGTCGCCTGCGATGTGTTCACCGGCACGTTTTCGACTCCGAAGAGGCTCGCCTACATGCGAGCCCATCAATTCGAAAAGTTCGCGGACGATGTCTTGGAGCTTGATGATAAAGCCATTCGTGCGCTGGTTGGGGAAGACAACTTTCGCCGAATGAATCGCGAAGCGGCAGTGGCACGTGTTGCCAAAGAGGCCGAAAAATATGCCGACGCAGGAAACCCGGTTGCTCTATATTTCATTTTCAACCGGACTCGCCGAGTCACTTCCCTCGCTCCAATGAACCTGTTGATCGACGTTGGGAACGTCATTACTCCTTACCTCGATTTCGATGTATTCAGCTTTCTATGTGGCTGTCCCGGCGAGATGTTCGTGGATCACACATTCCATACCGAAGCCATCACCCTTGCATATCCAGAATTCGCCGACGTTCCATACGCTTCTCCGGCCACCAGCAGAACCGTGCGCATCGCCAGTAGCTACAAATTCTTTGCCGGTATCGCTTTGGATCTCGCCAGCTTCAGCCTCGACCGAAGCCGAAAACCTCAGCTTGTGGACCGAGGCTTCTTGTGGCCTCGATTGCTGCGTTCACTAGTGGATTGGAACTATAGTGAAGCCATGGCATGGATTTCCGAGCTGGCTATTTTGCTGATCCACTTGGAATTCGCTACGCTAGACAAGTTGTTAGATGTTTCCGAATTTGACTGACTGGACGTTTAATGGCAACGCCGTAGTGTCGAATCTCTTTGATGGACACACGAAAAAGAGCGGTGGAGGCCAGTCGGTCCAAATAGGAGCTAGGGATGTCTGCCGAGACACTCCGTGCGGCAAGCCAGCAAGTCGAGACAGTTTATGGTAACCGTGAAGCCTTTTTCCGTCTGACCAAAGTAGACGGTCGCTGGGTTTCGACCGGTACTCCGCATTGCGTGCTAAGCCAGAATCCACTGGCGCGAGACACTTCTGCTTTCGATGGAGTTTTCGCGGAGTGGCTGTGGGACGGCGCTGAACTCATTGCCCGGAATGATCGCTACGGCTTCATGCCGATGTACTACTATCAGGCAGGAAATGAATTCTGCATTTCCGGCTCCATTCCCACGCTTCTCCGGCAAGGCACACCGGCTGAATTCGATTATGTCGCTCTGTCAGTCTTCCTGCGTCTCGGCTACTACATCGGTGAAGACACGGCCTTTCGCGCGATAAGGATGCTGCCACCTTCCGCTCGTCTCAACTGGAAGAATGGGAGGCTCAGCATTACAGGTTCTATTCCGATGCCGACGCCGATCTCCATGACACGAGACGAGGCGATGGAAGCATTCATCCCTGCCGTGCGCGATGCTATAAAGCGAACTCATCCCAAGAGCGGCGAGTTTGTCGTCACCCTAAGCGGAGGACGCGATTCAAGACACATCTTTCTGGAGCTGCTGGAATGCGGGTTTCAGCCTAGCGCCTGCGTAAGCGTGTGCAATTACGAGCCGTGGTCCAGCGGGGACGTGGAAATTGCTGCCGAACTGTGCAAAGCGACAGGAGTCCGACATGAACTTGTTCAGCAACGATCATCTCCCTTCCTAGCCGACCTGCATAAGAACCTGCAGACAAGTCTCTCTGTACTTGAACATGCGTGGATTATCGCCCTTGAGATGTACCTGAAAGGTAGAACCCAAGTCGTCTACGAGGGCGTCGCATGCGACATGTATACGACTGGATATTCGACCACTACGGAGCGACTCGCCCTTATCCGCAACCATCAGTTTTCAGAACTCTCCGACGATTTGCTCGACAAAGACGAGCCTCTCAGGCTCCGCTTACTCGGCCGCTCACGCTACCAACTCGCAAACCGGCAAGTCGCGATCGAACGTCTCGCCCAGGAATTGGGAAAGCATGCGGAAGCTGCCAGTCCGCTTGTCTCGTTCTTTCTCTATAGCCGCACTCGGCGCGTCACAGCGCTTGCTCCTTTCAATATGCTAACTGAGGTAGGTCACGTTGTAACGCCTTACCTGGACCCAGCCCTCTACGACTTACTGTGTGCACTTCCCGCGGAGATTTTCCTCGATCACAATTTCCACACTGACTCAATCACCAAGGCGTATCCGAAATACGCTCATATCCCTTACGCGGCTAAGAAACTTAGTGCGGCCCCTAAATACAAGTTCTTCGCGAACCTTGCGTTGCAACTTGGTGCGTTCAGCCTGGAGCCAACCAAACATCAACTGCTCTCTCGTAGCTATCTGTGGCCACGCTTGTTAAGGTGCTTGGTCGATAAACCGTATACGCCTGCCTTAGGATGGCTCGGGGATATCGCGACCTATCTAATGCATCTGGAACATGCTGCTGACGGCAAGGTACTCGACGTTTCCGAAATTCATTGAGTTACCCCTTTGATGCTTGGAAGTTAACTAGTTGTCGAATCCCTCCGACTTTTCGAGCATTCGATGCTCGGCCACCCAACTGTAGCCAGAACCACAAGAGTTAAACGCTTACATTTATCTTCACGGTTATAACTACGTCGTTTGGAGTACATTGCGCTTTAGAAAGGAGCGCCATGTGCACACACGTAGTTGATTTAGTTCAGGGTTCAGACACTGTTTACACAGATCGGCAAACCTTTTTCCGCCTCACCAAGGTCGATGGCAAATGGGTACCGTCTGGCGTTTCTCACTGCGTGCTCAGCCAGAATTCTCTGGCGCGGGACGCAAATGCTTACAACGCGTGCTTCTCCGAGTGGATCTGGGACGGGACGAAACTCGTTGTCAGAAACGATCGATTCGGGTTTATTCCCTTGTACTACTACTTCACCGACACCGATTTCTGTATCTCCGGTTCGATCCTCACCCTGATTGATCAAGGTGCCCCACTCGATCTGGATTTCTGTGCGCTGGGAGTGTTCCTACGCCTTCGATACTACCTTGGCGATGACACTCCATTTGCATCGATCAAGCTTATCCCTCCGGCAGTCAACTTCTTATTTGAGGATGGGAGACTCTCGGTCTCTGGTGGTGTGAGCATCCCGAAACCTCTTCACATGACCAGATCGGACGCGATTGATGCATTCATCTATACCTTCAGGAATGCAGTCAGGAGAACTCGGCCGGAGAACGAACAGTTTGTCGTACCCCTGAGTGGCGGTCGTGATTCTCGACATATTTTTCTGGAATTGCTTTCCTCTGGCTACCGCCCGAAATGCTGTGTAAGTGCTCGCAATTTTGCCCCATGGTCGAGTGAAGATGTGGAAGTGGCTGCGGAACTATGCGACAGCACCGGCGTTCCTCTCGACGTTCTGGATCAACCGACGAGCATACTGGCCGCCGAAGTCCAGAAGAACATTGACACAAGCCTCACCACGATCGACCACGCCTGGATTGTCGCCTTGGTAGACTACCTAAAGCAACGACATCGCACGGTCATCTACGAGGGGATTGCTGGTGATATTTACACCGGTGCAGCTGCTTCTAATGCGGAAAGGCTCGCGGATTGGCGTGCAGGTCGCCTGCACAAACTTGCTGATGGCTGGCTCGATAGCAAAGAAAAATTGTGGAGAAAGATTCTGGGAAAACAGAACTATCGTTATGCAACCAGGGACATAGCAATCACCCGTATGGTTACTGAGTTGGCAAAATTCTCACAGGCTCCAAATCCCTTCGCTTCTTTCTTCTTCTACAATCGAACCCGGCGAGTGGCGGCACTTTCCCCCTTTATCATGCTAAGCGACACTGCAGCAGTTTTGACCCCGTTTCTAGACCATCGAGTGCATGATCTAATGAGTGCTCTGGACGGTGAGATGTTCCTCGATAAGAAATTTCACACCGAAGCTATTCAGCGCGCTTTCCCCAAATTCGCTAAGGTGAGGTACGCCCCTAATAGAAGGTCACCCGCAAATAATTACCGTTTCTTTGCGCGGGCCGCGTACGATGTAGGCAAACTCTCGTTGATGTGCACACGTTCAGGTCGCGTTCTGCAACAGTCTTTCTTGTGGTCGAGACTCCTCCGCAGCTTTGCCGACCGATCATACAGTCCAGCGATGGGTTGGCTCGAAGATCTGGCGATTTATCTCATTCAACTCGAATGCGCCATGGATCGGCGCGCTCTCAACCCGAATGCGTGAGAGAATGTCGCCCTTGCCCACAGTTGAGAAAACTACCGACGCATGTGACAGTCAGGCTCAGACGCGAAACCTCGACCAGCACCTGGTTCGTGGTCTTGCATGGACGGGAGCGGTCAAATGGGGTGGGCAGCTCGCAACCTGGGCTGCGACGATCGTCGTCGCTCGCCTCCTCACTCCTGCTGATTACGGTCTGATTGGCATGGCCAACCTTTATCTGGGCTTGGTCGCCTTAATCAGCGAATTCGGAATCGGTACCGCGATCGTATCCATTGACGACTTAGGGGAAACTCACTTACGGCAGCTTAATACAGTCTCCTTTTTGGTCGGATTGATCGGTGTGCTGGCTTCAGCCGCTGCTGCCCTGCCGCTGGCCCGCTTCTTCCACACTCCGAAGCTTAGTTTAGTGCTCATTGTGATGAGTTCAGCATTCCTGATTTCATCACTGCAAACGGTTGCGAATGCGGCGCTCCAGCGACAACTGCGGTTCAAACTACTGGCCGGCCTTGAAGGATCCAAAGCTCTCGTCACTTCAGGAGCTTCTATCGCGTTGGCGTATTTTGGAGCAGGTTATTGGACACTCGTTTTCGGCGGCATACTCGGCACACTGGTAGCTACAGTCCTGACTTTTTACGCCCGCCCTGTTTCCTTCTCCATACCCAAACTCAGCGACATCAAGCACGCACTGAAGTTCAGCAACGACATACTCATCACGCGATTCTCCTGGTACACGTTCGATAATGCGGACTTCCTGATTGCGGGACGGGTACTCGGACAAGCAGCGCTCGGAACCTACACCTTGGCTTGGTCTGTAGCAGGGTTGCCCGTCGAAAAGATCGCTTCGCTGTTCGGAAGGGTGAGCCCGGCGTTCTTCTCCGCCGTGCAGAAAGATAATGCAGCACTACGCCGCTATCTGCTTGGCTTGACCGAGCCCTTGGCGACAGCAGCATTTCCGGTGAGCATTGGCATAGCGGTAATTGCCAGTGACCTCATTGCGCTGGCATTCGGCCCCAAATGGAGTGGTGCGGTCTGGCCCCTGCGCCTATTGATGATCGCCATGACATTCCGCGGCTTGGCACTGCTCATGCCCTTCGTTTTGAACGTGAAGGAACAAACCAGGTTCATGATGTGGAGCACCGTGGCCTGTGCCGTAATACTTCCCGCCGGCTTTTATTTCGGAAGTTTTTGGGGAATCAGCGGAATCGCTGCTATGTGGACTATCCTTTACCCCATTTTGAGAGTCCCCATGTTCCAGAGAACTTTCAAAGTGATCGACCTCCAGGTGAAGGACTATCTCCGTACCATTTGGCCGGCTTTGAGTTCTTCCATTCTGATGGGGGCTGCTGTTTGGGGCACAAGCGTGCTGGTAAAAGACGCGCAGAGTATCGTTCTTCGGCTCACGGTGCAGGTGTCAGTTGGAGTGATGAGCTACTTGCTCTGCATGTTCGGTCTGCACCGAGCTGCGACAGTCCGAATGATGGGTGTCATTCGCAATTTCAGAAACCGGGGATAAGCTGGAACCCCGGTTCCCTTCCTATTCCCCGTCCAGCATCTCTCCGCGTTTCCCGCCCCTCGCGCTGGGCAAGCCCACGTCTCGAATCTTATACAGAAGCGCCCGATAGCTGATGCCCAACGCCTTGGCGGCGCGTTTGCGGTTCCAGTTGTTCGCCTCCAGAACTCGCAGGATTACCTTGCCTTCCACTTCCCTCACGGCCTGCCTGGTGATCTTCTTCAGCGACACTGGTCCGTCCACCGGAATGTCTGCCGTCCAGTACTCTTGGCGTTTCGCACCCATTTCATTCGTGATCGAATCTTCCGACCCGAGAATCACGTACCGGCGCAACAGATTTTCCAGTTCCCTGACGTTCCCCGGCCAATGGTAGTGCTGCATCTGATCGAGTAACCCGTGCGACAAGGCCTTGGCGCGGCAGTTGTATTTCTCGTTGTAGAGCTCGAGGAAGTAATCCACCAGGATCGGAATGTCCGAAAGACGCTCCCGCAACGGCGGCAATTGAATGTTCACTACATTAATGCGATAGAAAAGGTCCTGCCGGAATCCGCCGTTCTCAATTTCCTGCTCCAGTATGCGGTTCGTCGCGCACACCACCCGGGCTTCCACCTTCTTGTCGTCCTGCGCGCCGATACGGCAGAACTGGCCGTCCTGCAAAAGCTGAAGCAGCTTCGATTGCAGTCCATGATCGAGTTCCGAAATCTCATCCAGGAACAGGGTGCCGCGGTGGGCCATCTCCACTCGGCCCGGCTTGGTTCCGATGGCGCCCGTGAACGCTCCCTTTTCGTAACCGAATAGTTCCGATTCCAGTAGCGTCCCAGGAATGGCCGGACAATTCACCTTCACGAAGGGTCCCGACTGCCACGGCGACAGCTTATGAATCAGCCGCGCAATAATGTCTTTCCCGGTTCCGCTTTCACCCTGGATCAATACCGGAACGTTCGCCGTCGCAATCTTTTCCAGTCGGTTCCTTACTGCATGCATCCGATGGGAACGGCCAAACACTACTGCGTCCGGTGGTAACGGGTTCGACAGGCGCGACTGCAGATTATTACTGCCGATCCCTGTTGCAGCTGATGCCATAATCGGTTGCTCCAGTATTGGGTCAGTGCATATGTATGCACTCCTAACGCCAAACTTTGCACACACCTTGCTCTAGCAGGAAAATCACCGCAATTTCGAGGCAGGAAATACTCCAACGCAAGCAGTATCTTCTACTTACGTTGCACACCTACCCCCTCGGCCTGCTTCAGCGCTTCGGAGGACGGTGCAAATTTATTGTGGGAATGTGAACTTTATTTCAACATGTGGAAATTAGTTTCCGCAGCAGGACTGGCTCAGCCTTGGATCGCCCGTGAGAACTTCAGGCCTAGAAGATGGTAGCGTTCCCCGTGTGTAACCCGCACCAGTTTCGCCTTCAGACTCCTCACAGACTGCGACGAAACCGAGTCGGCCGGGAGCGGTGCAACTGGGATCTCTAGCGCCAAACTCGCTGATTTTGGGATACTTCGGCGTGTCGCCAGCAGCACCCCACCCGCTGAGATATTCAGTGCGGTTGCAAACTCGAGAAACTCTTTCCCTGTCTCGTCCGTGCCTCGAACAAATACCGGAATGGACAGGGGCAACCGTTGAAATTTTCGTCTTTCGGTATCTTTAGATGGCATCTCGATCCTGAATATCCCTTCCTTACAGGGCACACAAATGACCAAAACTGAAGTAACTACCCCACCGCGTGGAAATCGGCCCTAACTTTTATTGAGTGTTACATTTACGCGCAACTCACAATCACCGCAAGCCTAAGTCTCAAGTTGCATCCGTTGTGTCAATGCGGCAATCTTTTGCGACATTGAGGGAACAACTTTGCAATTCTGCCTTGACACCCCTTATCACCTTTCATAACATCAACTTGCTCGATTTTCGCCTGTTGTCAACGGGTTCACCTCCCCCTGTTGCAGCCCTGACTGCGGATTATTTCTAATTGAATGGCTGATGCCCCGAACATTACGGCTGCAAGTATTCCTGCGCCGTCAAACGGGTCTGTTCCCTCCGTTTGCCCGGTCCTGCGGGATCCAGATGTCTCCGGATTAGAGAGCCATCCCCGCGACCTGAAGCGGGCATACGACGAACTCCGCACTCAGTACCAGCGTTGCTCCACTGCCTTGGCCACGGCAGCGCACGACCTCCGCACTCCCTTAGCGGTCATCGCTGGGTATGTCGAGCTTCTTATCAATGGCAAACTCGGCCCTCTCACCGAAAAGCAGCAGCACGTTCTCGAAGACATGCAGGTCAGCAGTACGCGCCTTCAAAGGCTCGTCACCGATTTCTTGACCTTTGCTTCGCTCCAAACTGACGTCGTTCCCCTTCACGCCGATGAACCACAGGACATCAACGCCTGTCTGCGTGAACTCGCCGGATTCTGGCTGCCCCGTTTTCAGAACAAGGGTGTCGCGTTCTACCACCTCGACAACCCCAACCTCGAGCCCTTCGCTTTCGACTACGACAAGATCCAGCGCGTCGTCTCCAACCTCCTTGAAAATGCACTGAAATTTACACCTGCAACCGGCACGGTTTGGCTTCATGCCGAACCTCAGCTTTGGGAGCGCCGCAACGCCCATAAACCTCGTTCGAAGGAAGAGCGTCGCAAGGCCACCCTGCTTATGCCCAACGCCGTCAGGATTACCGTAGCCGATACCGGTCCCGGGATCGCTCCCGAGTATCACCAGGAAATTTTCGGCGAATTTTTCCAGGTGCCCGACTCAGGTGCGCCCGATGATTCCGGCATGGGCTTGGGACTATCCATCGCGCGTCGCCTCGTCGTTGCACATGGCGGCAAGATTTGGGTTGAAAGCGAACCGAACTGCGGTTGCAAGTTTTCTTTTCTTCTTCCTTTGAAGAGAAGCTGATACTTTAGGACTTGGGATGAACCGTTCCGCTGCAAAATCTCCGCTAATCTTCGTTGTCGATGACGAACCCACAATGCTTCGCTACCTCCGCACATTGCTGGAGGTCGAAGGTTACCGCGTGGAATCGGCCACGAACGGAGCGGAAGCCATGGAACGACTTCGTCAGCCTCCCGTCCCTGACCTGCTTCTCCTGGACGTCCTCATGCCCGTTCTTGATGGGCTACAGACACTGGAACAGGTTCGCGCTCTTCATCCGCAGTTGAAGGTCGTGATGCTCTCTTGCGTCAGCGACACCCGCAAAGTTGTTCAGGCCATCCGTCTTGGAGCGCAGGACTACCTGACCAAGCCGTTCCAGAAGGCCGATCTCGAAGCGCTCATCGAGCAGTGCTTAGGCAATTCCCGCGAGCACGCTCATCCCGTTCAGGGAGATATCGAAGACCTTGGTGACGATGTCTTTTTCGTGGCCGCCAGCCCGGCGATGAAGAAGATCCGTTCTCAGTCCAAGCTCGTCGCCAACGTGGATATTCCGGTCCTTATGCTGGGCGAAAGCGGCACCGGAAAGGAAGTCGTATCCCGTCTGATCCACAAGTATTCGCCTCGCGCGCACCGCACGTTCCTGAAGGTCAACTGCGCCGCCGTTCCCGCCGATCTTCTCGAAAGCGAACTCTTCGGATACGAACCCGGAGCTTTCACCGGCGCCACTCATTCCAAGCCCGGCAAATTCGAACTCTGTAACAAGGGCACCATCCTGCTCGACGAAATCGGTGAAATGCCTCCGCAGCTTCAGGCCAAACTGTTGCACGTTTTGCAGGACCAGCAGTTCTCGCGCCTTGGCAGCCGCAACGTGATCAAGGTTGACGTCCGTATCCTCGCCGCCACCAACATCGACATCCCGCGTGCCATCGCGGAAAAGAAACTCCGCGAGGACCTTTATTACCGGCTGAACGGATTCACCATTCAATTGCCACCGCTTCGCGAGCGTCGCGAGGAAATCGGCATTCTACTCCGGCACATGATCAGTCAGATCGGCGAGAGCTACGGCAAGCCGTCCGTCACCATTTCGCCGCGGCTGCTCGAAGCTTGCGAGCGTTACAACTGGCCCGGAAACCTTCGCGAACTCGGAAACTTCGTCAAACGGTTTCTGATTCTCGGCGACGAAGACATGGCCATTCAAGAACTTCAGGTGGGTATGGGCGCTCCATCAAGCAGCCCTTCTCAGGCCGCCGCCGCTCCGAACGACCGTGGTTTGAAGGGTCTGGTTCGTAACGTAAAGGACGAGGCTGAAATCGAAGCCATCACCAAGGCGCTCGAACAGACTGGATGGAATCGGAAAAAAGCAGCTGGCATACTACAAATCAGCTATAAGGCCCTGCTCTACAAAATTCGCCAGTACGATATCCAGCGCTCCGGCACCACCGTAAACTAACCTCCGACAACGGCTCATATACCAGCGCGTTTGATCGACTTGTTTGACACCGAACCTTGCAGCGCTAGCAAGGCGCCTTCCGCTTTCTGCAATCTTCCCAGCGTCAGTTCCAGCGTGAGCAGCCTGCGGAAAAGCAACGTACCGTTCCCGTCGCGGGATTCGCATAACAACCGCTCGATCCCCGCGTCGTCGAGAATCCCTGTCGCCCGCACCCTTTCAAGCGCGAACTCCTGCTGCGCCGGCAAGGGCTCCGTTCGCGTGCTGCTGACCGCTGCTCCGCGCTTAGCTATTCCAAGGCTCGACTTGGCTCTCGCAATGATTCGGGTCCCGTAGTACTTGCCAAAATACGGAGCAATGGGCCAGAACAAGTGAGCCGTCTTCCAGTTCACCGGAAGCGCTGGATAGCCGTATTCCAGGGGAAAGCGCCCAAACTGCGGTGCGTATCGAGCGAACATCTTCCGGATCACCAGGCTGCGCCGTCGCATTGGCGTCCTGATCCTGAACGATGTCTCTACAACGTCCCGGAACAGGAACGGTGATATCACCGGCCATAAACGGTTCGTGCTGCTGGCGATTCTTCCCTGCCACCGTCCTCCGCGTAGCGCAATGTACGAATGATCGTGTTGGATCGTGTTGGGTTGGTGCTCCATGCCTACGTTCGACCGATCGATCATCTCAGTGAAGTGACTTTGGAAATCCAGGCGATAGTCGGCACGAAAGATTGGTTGCGAAGAAATGGGCACGTATCGCATTCGTGCAAGCTTTGCTGAGTCAAGTGCGCTGTAGGCGCCGGTGCGCGGAAATAGCGGATTCCACGAGTATCCCCTCGGGAACTCTCCAAAGGATCCATGCACTCCAATTCCATTCGGCGAAGCTACCGTCTCGTGCACGTGACGAACCCACGCCATTTCAAAGGCGTCGTACTCTCCGTCGGACAGCGGTACGGTCTGCTCCGCCTCCTCGAATCCCATTTGCCTCGGCGGAACATGCACGAGTGGAACCCCGACACGGAAAGACAGTCCTTTCGCGACCTGTACATCGGGATGGTCTTCCGGACCTGCCACAACCGTCCGTACCGGCGCGCCGAGCGCGTGCATGGCCGCAGTTACAGTTCGGCTGTCATATCCTCCCGTCAGATCGCAAACCGGAGCGGGAAACGCCCGAAGAATCGTTCTGGTTGAATTCAGAACCGAATGCCAAATCGCGTCCACCGCGGCGTCGCCGTCCAAAGAATCAGGTTTGATATTCGCGACACTCCAATACTGCTTCGCGTCGAGCTCCTTGCCTGGGCGAAGCCGCACCACACTCAATCCCGGCAATTTCAGTACATCTCGAAATAGCGTCCGGTTTTCGTAGATGCAGTTGCTGAAAACTAGCTCTTGCGCGCTGGTGGTATTAAGCTGAGCGTTGCCGAGTGCGGCCAGCAATAGCGACGAAGTCGACAAAGCCAGCACCTCTGTTGCACCGACCTTCAGCCGCCTTTCGAAGACATGGAAAGTCCCCAAGTCGGTCAAGACCGTTGCTTCGGCAGTTCGTCCGTCAACGATGACGATCGTGTAGAATCCGTCGACCTCTTTCGCAAGTACCTCGGCTCCAACCTCGAAATACCGGCTCAGCAGCTTCGCCTCAGATCCTGAGCTGTACCCGTCCCGGTGAAACCATGTTCCGCCAGCCACCAGAAGATGTCCGTTATCGGAGGCCAGAAATGGTCCGGTCTTATTCTGCCGAGGAAAGGCAGCGACGTATGCCACACCGGTTTCGCACACGTTCGCGCCATGCCGTCCGAATAGCTCGTACGACATCCAAAGTCCAGCATGAAAAACTGATATCGACTCCCCTTGGTCATCTGGGGAGCCCATCACTAACAGGAAGTGCCCCATCCCTTAACCGCCTCGATTCCTGATCTTGCTTCGGAAACGCCCCACAATTGCGGACCGGGTGCCAGTCTGTTGCTGGCTCATACTCCGCAAAAAGTTGCTGTATTGTGGACTTTGGCCGAGGTTTTAACAAGCCGAAACTTTCTCGCCACTTGTACTTCCGGGATAGCTGGTAACCACTTTAGTAGTTGCAGCACACCAGTCAGTCTTGGCAACAGCAGTTAGCACAGTCCTTTCCCTCTCTGCCGTTCCTGCACTAACATTCACGGTTATGGCTCAATCGTTTGAGGAAAGTGAGCGTTCGCGTCTCAAGGCGCTTTACGCCCAAATGGTGGATGGGGAGCTCGAAGATATCGCTGCCGATTCCGGCGAACTCACCGACTACGGGTGCGAAATTCTCTACGCCGAAATGTCTCGTCGAAACCTGAAGTTGCCGAAGGCGCCGATGCCTCACAGTTCAGAGCCGGAGCCACCATCGGCTTCGCCTTCACCCGTTAGTCGTGACTTCGATGGCAATTATGGGGTGGACTACCAGAAACTCGTCCTCGTTCGTCGCTTTCGCGACCTCCCGGCTGCCATGTTCGCCAAGGGAGCACTCCAATCCGCGGGCATCCCCTGTTATCTCACCGACGACAACATGGTCCGCATGGATTGGTTCATCTCGAATGCGCTCGGAGGAGCCAAGCTCCTTGTCCGACCCGAAGACATGGAAGCCTCCGAAGACGTTCTTAACCAGCCTATCCCGGAAAGCATTGACGTAGAGGGAGATGAGGTTTTCGAACAGCCACGCTGTCCCAAGTGTGGTTCTTTGGATGTCTCCTACGAGAGCATCAACAAGCCTGCAAGCTACACTTCAGCGTGGATAGGCTTTCCCATCCCGTTTTCCAGCAACTCATGGAAGTGCCACGACTGTGGAGCACGATGGGAAGAGATGGGAGAAGACCCAGTCCCCAGCGATTCTTGAAAAGCTACCGGTTCACCACTCCCACCCGGAACAACGGCTTCATCTTTTCCGATGACTCCATTTCATAGGTCTGTTCCGTCTTCGCCGGATCGTAGTTCCGCCACAGCCAGATCATCTCTTCGGGAAACTCCGCTGCTCCGTGTGCCGAGTTGTGTGTCCCCTTCCCGAAGCTAAGATGGAAGTCGTATCCCTTCGACTTGAGTGCATTCGCCATACGAAGATTCGCCAGGGGCCAACTCCCGAAGTTTTCCTGCTCCAGGTCGTTCGCGCCGTCCTGCATCCACACGCGGATGTTCCGCTTCGGCTCCCGCAGAATCTTGTCAGGGTAATCCTGTCCGCCATCCGGCACCTTAGGATCTTCTTTCCACTGGATACTCGCAAAACTCCCAATCCATGTGATGACTCGGCTGAACTGCCCCGGCGCCTGCCACGCCGCATTGAACGAGCATATGCCGCCCGAAGAAAGCCCCGTAATCGCCCTGCTGTACGCATCCTTGCGGATGTTGTACTTCCCTTCCACTTCCGCCAGAACTTCGGTCGTCAGAAACCGCACATACCGGTCGCTCACCGTGTCGTAAAGAGTGCTACGCATCGCATTCTTTGATGTGGTATTCCACTTCTTCACTCTCGCGCTCACGAATTCATATGTCGGCGTTCCCGATGATTCGCTGATGTCTCCGGGATTGATGAACACCGCAATCATCACCGGAATCTTCTCCTGCGCAATCAGGTTATCGATCACGTTAATTGCCTTGATTGACCCTTCCCGGTCGATATACCAGCCGCCGTCCTGGAATACCATGAGTGCCGCCGGCTTCTTCGGATCGTATTGTGCCGGCACATACACCCAGGCTTCGCTTTTCATGCCGTCATAAATCTTGCTCGTGTGGACGATCTTCTCCGACAAGTTCCCCACCGGTACCCCACGCTGCTGATACGAATCCGGCGCGTACGCAGGCAGATCCAACGACCCGCCAAATCTTGCACCGCCAATAGCGTAAAGATCACTGGGCGTTAATCTGTAATAGAAGCTGTGTAATTTGCCTAACGGTTCGAGCCGTACCGACGCATACCATAAGCGCGTGCCCGCAATTTGTTGCATTTCGGTGTGACGCTCCTCATCAAGAATGAGCACCGGATGTCTGTTTTCCTCCACCTCCACCGCAAAGAAGAAATCCGCGCCACGTCCCGCCCACGCCGTACCCTCCGTCAGGGTCTTCGCGTCAAAAGTCTCGCGGATCGCTGTCGCCAGTTCCGGACTCCTCGTCTTCGCCATCTGAGTTAATTGCGACACCGACCTTTTCTCTGCCGCAAAAGCCGCCACCGACAAACAAAACACCAGTGCTATCGTTCTCCACATGGCAGAACAATATATACGGCCCACCCAGCGAGCACGAAACAGGCACATGAAGCTTCTTGTACATCGACTCCGGCTGTCTTTCCGTATTCTCCGCTTACCTCTAGGCATCAACCGGCCTGCCATTTTCATCGCACTCTCAGAGGCAAAGTTATGCTCAGAGTACTCGCAGCACTCATTCTCGTTGCTTCCCTGTTCGGCTGTTCCGACACCATTCAGAATTCCGATAAGCAGAAAGACATGACGCAGGGGAGCTCTCCCACCAACAGCACGACTGCTACGGACCAGCAGAACTATGGCGCCGCAACCAGCGACAAAACGCAGCAGAAGTCCAGCCAGCCCACAGACAATCTGACTACACCGAATCCGACTACACCGGATCCACAGGCAGGTCAGGCCACGGGCTCCGCCCAGAGCCAGGGCCAACCGCGAAAAGAGAGTGGAACGAAGAAGTAGCTAACCGCGCAGCATGACGTCAGCCGCCACGAAGGCGAAGAAGAGCACGGATATCACCCCGTTCATGGTGAAGAATGCCGCGTTCAACTTACTGAGATCGGTGTGCGAAACCAGCGAGTGCTCGTAGCCAAGGAGTGATGCTACGGCGACCACTCCGACCACGGCGATCCAGCCCAGTTGGAACGCAAAGATCAACAGCATCAGTAGCACAAGCATGGCAATGTGCAGCAACCGAGCGACCAGTAACGCGGTCTTGATGCCGAAGTGGCGCGGCACCGAGTGCAATCCCACCTCTGTATCGTGCTCGAAATCCTGGCACGCATACAGCACGTCGAATCCGCCCACCCAGAATGTCACTGCCGCTGTCAGGATCAAGATTCGTGGATCCAGCGATCCCGTCACTGCAATCCACGCCGCCGTGGGCGCGATTCCCAGCGAGAATCCGAGCACCAGGTGCGACCATCGCGTGAAGCGTTTCGTGTAGGAGTAGAACAACACGATGGCCAACGCGACTGGTGACAGAATCAGCGTCAGCCGATTCAGTTGCCACGCACCTACAACGAAGAGCGTGCACGAAACCACAACAAACAACAGCACGAATCTGCGCGACAGGTGTCCAGCCGGAAGAGCCCGCATCTTCGTGCGCGGATTCTTCGCATCAATCTCATGGTCTGCCAGGCGGTTGAATGCCATGGCAGCGGATCTCGCCGAAACCATGCAGACCACGATCCAAAGCAACTGACGCCATGATGGCAATCCACCTGCAGCCAGCATCGCACCGCACAGGGCAAACGGGAGCGCAAAGACCGAATGCTCCCACTTAATCATCTCCAGGGTAGTTCCGACGTTTTTCAGCAGTGCCACATCTCGATTCTAACCGACGCCGAATCTACAATGATCTGAATGCCCGTGACCGATCAGTTCGAACTTGAACGACGCGCCATGGTGGCTCGGCAACTGCGTGCCCGCGGCATCCGCGATGAGCGCGTCTTGGCTGTCATGGAACGCGTCCCGCGGCACGAGTTTGTGCCCCCTCCGCTTCGGGCATCCTCCTACGACGATAATCCTGTTCCAATCGGCGAAGGTCAGACCGTATCGCAGCCTTACATCGTTGCGTACATGCTAGAGGCACTGGAAATCCAGCCGTCTCACCACGTACTTGAGATCGGTACCGGAACCGGATATCAGGCGGCCCTCCTCGCCGAACTCGCTCGGGAGGTGGTCACTGTCGAACGAGTGCCCGCGCTCTTCATCGCCGCGCTCGATCTTCTCGCGAAACTCGGATACACCAATGTTGAAGTGGTTTCCGGCGACGGAACCCGCGGAGTTGCCGCGCAAGCTCCCTTTGACCGCATCATAGTTGCAGCCGCCGCCCCAGAAGTCCCCCGCAACTTGTTCGACCAGCTCTCGGAAGGCGGGAAGATGATCATCCCCGTGGGCTCGCCCGAGATGCAGGACCTGCTCCTGGTCCGCAAGGTCAACGGTCGTCCTCAGGTTCAACAGCTAGAAGGCTGCCGTTTCGTTCCTCTGATTGGAGAACAGGGATTCACTCACCGCCAATAGAAAAAGCTCCGACGAATCGGAGCTTTTCTCGTAATCGAAATCTTACCGGTGAAGCTGCTCGTTCGCCGGATTCATTGTCTGCGCAATCATCACCTGCCGCTTGAAGTCGTCCACCATCTCCTCTTTCAACCGGACACTCGTCGGCTTCTTCGCCAGCGTCGTCTGGTCGATCTTGTCCTGCAACTTCAAAAGCGCGTAGAAAAGATTCTCAGGACGCGGCGGGCACCCCAGCACATACACGTCAACAGGCACTATCTTGTCCACGCCTTGCAGCACCGAATAGGTGTTGAACGGACCACCCACCGACGAGCATGCGCCCATCGAGATCACCCACTTCGGCTCGGGCATCTGGTCGTAAATCCGCTTCACCACGGGGGCCATCTTCAACGTCACCGTGCCCGACACGATCATCAAATCGCTCTGCCGCGGGCTTGGACGGAACACCTCTGCGCCGAAGCGCGCAATGTCGTAACGCGCCGTAGATGACGCAATCATTTCGATAGCGCAGCAGGCCAATCCAAACGTCATCGGCCACAAGGATGACTTGCGCGCCCAGTTGAAAACATAATCAACCGTTGTAATCAGGAAGTTCTTTTCGAAGCGGTTTTCGATCCAGCCCATGGTTCCCCCGGGGAGGTAGTTCAACCCTACGATGGTCGCCTATTCGGTGACCCAGCGTAAGTGACCCTCGTCACAGGTGCGAATCCCTCACTGGAGGCGAGTTTAGGCCGACCGGCGTACCGAGTCAAACCGACTAAACTGATTGGGAACTCGGGAAAACCGCTTACTCTCGACCAGCTATCCCGGCTCATCGGGAAAGTGCGCTGCTACAAATTTGGTAGCTCGCAGTTCGATATCCAAAATGGGAACTCTGTTTGGATAGTTCGAAACTTCCCGCAACCAAGCCCGCCCGGTAGTGTTGGGTCAACCGGAGGCTCTATGCAGCGTGCAGCGTATTGTGTCTTCCTTCTAGTCGCCTGTTTAATCTTGTCCGCAGCCGCCGGCGAACTCACATCCGAAAAGCGTTTCGACAAAACTCCCGACGAGGTCTTCACCGCAGCTCAGAAAGCCGCGCAATCTATGGGCGCCGAAGTTCAAGACGCGAACTCCAGTACACGTACCTTCATCTTCAAAAAGATGAATAGCGGACGTCACGAAGGTTATTCCGGATATCGTGCCACCCTCAATATCGAACAAGACCAAAAAGGAAAAACTGTCGCACGCGTAGTGGTCACAGCCGCTGACTATTCTCCTGGACGCATGAACACCAGCGCCTCATCCGCAAAACTAGTCACCCGGGAGTTTTTCAATGAGTTAAGACGCGAACTCGGTCTCTGCAAGAAATGCGGATCGCCAGTCATCGGCGGAGGAGGATTGATGATTCCCGGAAAAAAGAATTGATCGTACGCTTACCATAGCTTCATGCGAATCCAAATCCGCCTCGGCGACATCACCGCTCAACCCGACATCGACGCCATTGTCAACGCTGCGAATACCGATCTCGTTCTCGGTTCCGGAGTCGCTGGTGCGATCCGACGCAAGGGCGGAGACGAAATCGATCTACAAGGGCGAGGCAAAGCGCCGATTTCACTCGGCGAAGCCGCCTACACTACCGCCGGACGCCTTCCCAACAAATATGTCATCCATGCTGCCGCCATGGGCTACCGGCCCGAAGACGCTCGCGTGCCCAAGCGTCCCGGCTCCCTCTCGTCCGCCGACATCATCCGTCACTGCACCTTAAATTGCCTGCGCATCGCCGATGAACTCGGCCTTAACTCTGTTGCGTTCCCCGCCCTCGCCACCGGTGTCGCCGCCTTTCCGGTAGCCGAATGCGCTGACGTTATGCTCGGAGGAGTCGTCGACTATGCCCGTGAGCACCCCGACTCAGGCTTAAAGCTCGCTGTCTTTGTTTTGTTCACAGAAGAGGACCGATCGGTATTTCAGGCAAAGCTCGACCAAATCGAGAAGTAACTATTCCCCTTGCCTCGACCACACTACTTTCCCGCCCACAATCGTCATGTCCACCTGTACATCGCCGATCTTGGACGGGTCCAATTTGAAGATGTCGTCGCTCAGTAACACCATATCCGCGAGTTTGCCCTGCGTGATGCTGCCCTTCTCTTTCTCCTGATACTCGGCATACGCCGACCCCATCGTGTACGCCTCCACCGCCTCCGACATTTTGATCTTCTGCTCTGGCACCCATCCGTCTGGATTCTTCCCGTCGAGCGTCGCTCGGGTTACCGCCGCGTAGAGCGACTTCACCGGATCCAGTGGCGCCACATTCCAGTCTGTGCCAAACGCCAGATGCACTCCACGATCCAGCAGCGTACGAAACGCATAGGTAGTCTTAATCCGCTCGGGCCCGATTTTCCGCTCCGCCCATCGCCCGTCGTCGATCGCGTGATACGGCTGCATGCTCGCGATCACATTCAGCGATGCAAACCGGTCAAAATCTTTCTCGGCTATATGTTGCGCATGCTCAATGCGGAAGCGCCGGTCTGCCGCACCGTGCGTGCGCGCCACTTCTCCGAACAGGTCGAGCACGATCGAGATTGCCTGGTCACCGATGGCGTGAATGCAAAGCTGCAGTCCGGCAGCATCGGCGTTCATCATGCGGTCGCGCATCTGGCTGAGCGGCTGCATCTCGTCCGCCAACAACCCTCGGTTCTTTGCGTCGTCGGTATAAGGTTGGAAGAAGTACGCAGTCCCCGACCCCAGCGATCCGTCTGCATATCCTTTTAGCGCACCTATCCGCAGGTACGGCGATCCCCAGGCATGTCGCAGCCCGATTTTCGCCTGGTCCTGCCAGCCGGCCAGAGGGGGCGCGGCATAAATCCGCACCGTCAATTCGCCCTTTTCTGCTAGTTCCGAATACGCCCGGACGTCATCGTAGTCCGGATTCATATCCTGCACGCTGGTGACGCCCAGTCGCGCTGCATGATTCATGGCCCGCTTCACTGCCCGCAGTCGGCGTTCATGGGTCAGCGGTGGAATCTTCGAATAGACCAGCGACATCGCGGCGTCCTTCAAGACTCCCGTTGGCTCTCCCTGTTGGTCCCTCACGATCTCGCCGCCGGCCGGACTTTTTGTCTTTCTTGTGATCCCCGCCAGTTTCAGCGCCAGTGAATTCGCCAGCGCTTCATGACCGTCGTAGCGAGCCACAAATACAGGATTTTCCGGACTCACGGCGTCGATCGTCTGCCGCGTCGGAAGCTGTGGCGGAGTCCATCTCTCCTCATCCCAATCTCCACCCGTGATCCACTCGCCCTTCGGCGTGATCCTCACCCGTTCTGCTAGCCTGCGCGCAAAGTCCTCCGGACCGGTCGCGGGCCGCAAATCGATGCTGTCCAGTTGCACGCCGCCAGGCACGAAATGCACATGCGCGTCGTTGAATCCCGGCAGCAGAAGCTTGCCCTGCGCATCGATGATCTTTGTGGATGCGCCTCGCCATGCATCCATTTCTGCAGAAGTTCCCAGCGCCACAATGCGGTCACCGATGATGGCTACCGCTTCCGCCCGGGGCTGTGCCTTGTCCACTGTGTAGACGTTGGCGTTCGTGACAATGACATCCGCCGCTGGGCGGGACTGCGCGAAGATACTGGCACAGGAAAGGAGCAGGAAAACGGCGAGCTTCATGCGGGCGAGTTTACATCAGCGGCTACGTTCTTCGTTAGCGCTGGCCCCACTTTAACTTTGTCCTCAGCACCTCAAAGAACGATTTCCTCAGCCGCAAAAGCCGCGTATTGTAAGGCGCTTTCCGGCAGATCAGTTTGTCGCCCTCCGCCATCGGCACCCCAATTTGGCCGTCAATAGAAAGGAATGCTTCCTCTGTCGCGGCCTGTACCAGAATCTCGATCTCCACCGTGTCTCGCACAACCAGAGGTCGGTGTGACAGCGAGTGCGGGCAGATGGGCGAAATCTCCAGCGCTTGCACCTGCGGCATCAGGATCGGGCCACCGGTCGCCAGAGAATAGGCTGTGGATCCAGTGGGAGTCGAAACAATCACTCCATCTCCACGGTAGTTGGAAACATACGCCCCATCGATGTAGATATCGAAGCTTGCCAGGCGGGCAATCGTCGTTTTGCTGATCACCGCATCATTCAGCGCGTGATATTCCGCCAATTGTTTCCCATCGCGCACATGACGCGCGTGCAACATCGCACGGCATTCCACTTCACAATCGTTAGCATCGAGTGCCCGCAACGTCGGATATAGTTCGGCCAGTGGAACTTCCGTTAGGAATCCCAGCGAGCCCAGGTTCACGCCAAGTATCGGAATCTCATGGGGAGCAACCGCCCTGGCTGCCGACAAAAGGGTTCCATCGCCACCGAGTACGATGACGAAGCTTGGCTTCTGCTCCGCGACTTCCGACCGGTCCACCACCTGGTGCGAATTGGAAATATATTCCGCACTCTCCCGGTCCATAAAAACCGTATAGCCGTGGCTCTCTAGCCACTGCACAAGTCCGGGAATGATTTGCGAGAGTTCCGCTTTCTGCGGTTTAGAAATGATCGCGGCCGATTTCATGACGTTCTTAGTTGCTTCGCATTGTACAGAAACCGGGCGCAATGTTGATTTCCGGATTCACTTTTAGCGCGAACCGTAAAGAAGAAACTCGCGGTTCCCCTCCGCGCCCAGAATCGGCGAATCAATCGCATCCTGCACGCGATATCCCAGTTCCGTCAGCGCTCCGCTTACCTTCTCTACCGCCATCCTCTGTGCATTCTCGTCGCGAACGATGCCGCCCTTCCCCACCTTTTCGCGTCCTGCCTCAAATTGCGGCTTGACCAGCACCACCAATTCTCTCGGTTGCGCCGCTCCAACCATCGCAGGAAGTACCAGCGTCGCCGAGATAAAGCTCACGTCCATCGCAAGAAACTCCGCCGTTGCACCGATGTCTTCCGCTTTCAGATAACGCGCATTCGTTTTTTCATGCAGCACAACACGCGGATCATTCCTTAGCTTCATATCGATCTGGCCGTAGCCCGTGTCCACAGCGATCACTTTCGCAGCCCCATGTTGAAGCATGCAGTCGGTAAAACCTCCTGTCGAGGCTCCAACATCGATGCATATCTTCCCCTCTAGATCGATCTTCCAGTGCTCCAGCGCACGCTCAAGTTTCAATCCGCCCCGCGATACGTACTTCAGATCCTCACCCAGAAGCCTGATCGCGCATTCGGCATCCACTGATGTTCCCGGCTTTTCGACCTTCTGTTCGTTGACCAGTACTCGCCCGGCAAGCACTAACGCTTGCGCTCGTTCGCGGGAGGGCACCAGTCCTCGGTCGGCAAGAAGCTTGTCAATTCGCTGTTTCAATTGGGTTCAATTTGGGAAAAATGTGACGAGGCTCACGTTTATTTCCCCGTTCAATGTTTCTGTTCGAAGAAAACTTTTCAAAATGTAATTCACCGTCTGATGAAGCACTCATCAGAGTGCAAAGTGTACAAGTACAGACACTTGCATGACTTAACTGTATTTGTTCCCGCTTATCCACAGCAATATCCACATCCGTGTTGAAAAACCTTAGTTACGTTTGGCGACAAAAATAGTTTGACGCCACAATTTAAATACTGCTGCGACACATCACGCTTGTCGGCTTCATTTACAATCACCACTTTTGAGGACTGAATGTCGACCGCACCCACCTCTGCTGCACCGATCACCGTTGTTCTGGAATCTCCTCTTCCGCCGGAAGTCCTCACCCATCTTTATGAAACGATGCTCAAGGCACGGCTGCTTGCAAAGCGCTTTCGCAATGCGCCGCACACTGCCGAAGCTGTTCTCGCCGGCACTCTCCAGAACACGGAGACCGATGACCTTCTCATCACCTCTCATTCTCATCCTGTTCTCGAGGTATTAAAAGGAGCCGACGTCGATTCTGTCGCACGCCCTGTGAGCGCAAGCAAATCTGCAAACAAATTAAAGATCGATCTCGTCCCCCCACCGCTCCGTGTCGCCGTCGCCGGCCCCGACTCGGCTCCCAGCGTCGCCGCCGGATCTGCCTTCGCCCTCAAGCGCTCGCAATCATCTGCCGTCGCCATCGCATTCCTCCCCGGAAAAGCCACCACCACCAAGGCATTCGAGCAGGCCGCGCGCTTTGCTGGTGAGCAACGGCTACCGGTAATTTTCGTCGCCGACTGGAGCCAATCACGAGCCTCCCGTTCGCATGAAGGAACGAATCTTTCCCATTGGCCCTGCCCGACAATTGCCGTTGACGCCCGCGACGTCATCGCCGTCTACCGCGTAATGAAAGAAGCCACGGGCGTCGCTCGCCGCGGACACGGTCCAACACTGGTCGACTGCGTCAACTTCCTCGCTCCCGGGAGGCGCGGCCGCGATGATCGCGATCCCATCGCCACCTTCCGCGGGTACCTCAAGCGCCACCATGCTTGGTCCGACGAATGGGCCGCAAAGCTCGAATCCGATCTGAAACTCATGGTTCGTGGAAGCAAGAGGCAGTCATAGCAGCACCTCGCGCCACGTGCTAAACTTTCGCGCGATGAGTGGGGAAAATCACGTCATTCTGTACTCCCGCAAGGGATGCCACCTCTGCGAGGTGGTCAAGGAATCTCTGCAAAAACTGTCTCGACGAACCGTTTTCAGGTTGCAGGAAGTCGATGTCGATTCTGCGCCGGACCTGCGCCGCCAGTTCACCGACGAAGTCCCCGTGGTCTTCATCAACGGCCGGAAGGCCTTTAAATACAGAATGGACGAGCAGGAGTTTCTCAAGAAGCTCAAGGCACGATGATCCGCGACCGCTTTCTCGCCGATCCCGAGGGCATCTTCGTTCATGACGTAATCTTGTCTGCGTGTCGACGCTTTCCCAGCAAGACAGCAATCGTGGACACCTCTTGCCTCGAAGCCCCTCTTCGTATCACCTACGCCCAATACGCCGACCTCATCACTCGTCTCGCGCGCGGCTTTGTCGCAGCAGGAATCAGCCCCGGCGATGTTGTCGGCATTTTTCTAGCTAATTCGTGGGAATTCGTGGCCGCGTACCACGCCTCGACTCTCGCGGGTGCGACACCCACCATGCTCAATCCGAGCTATCGTGAACGTGAGGTTCGTTACCAGCTCGAGAATTCAGGCGCTCGCATCCTCATCTCCGACGGCTCGCTCGTTCGCGGAATGAATCTCGGCGGACTTCCTGCACTGCAAGCCGTTTACACGACACGGACCGACGGCTGTATCGGCGATCTGCCCTTCAACCACCTGCTCAAACCTCAAACCGCGCCCCTTCCCAAACACGATCGGCATCCTAGGGAAGTCATCGCAGCGCTTCCTTATTCGAGTGGAACAACTGGCCTGCCCAAAGGCGTCATGCTCTCTCACCACAACCTCGTCTCGAACTGCTATCAGACATATGGCCCCGGCGCATCCCCCTCAAATGAAGACCAGCGCGTACTCGTCTACCTTCCGCTCTACCACATCTATGGTTTGAACGTGCTGATGAACCCGTATCTCATGATTGGCGCGACGGTTGTTCTAATGCCGCGATTCATACCGGAGACCGCACTTCAACTCTGGGTTGACGAACGCATCACAACCTCGCCCAGTGTGCCGCCGGTTCTCAACGCGTATTGCCAGTTGGCAGAAAAAGGACTCTTCCCCCAAAACCACCAGGTCACGTGGATCAAGTCCGGCGCGGCGCCTCTTGCGCCCGAGTTGGCACGCCGTTTCACCGAACTCACCGGAATCAAAATTCGCCACGGCTACGGCATGACCGAAGCCTCTCCGGTGACGCATCTCGGATACACCGACCCTCCCGAGTGGTACCGGCCAGAATGGATAGGCCAACCCCTATACGCAACGGAATGCCGAGTCGTCGCCTTCGATGGTGACCATGAGCGCGACGCCGCCGTGAATGAGCCCGGCGAACTGGTCATGCGCGGCCCACAATTCATGCTCGGCTACTGGAATAACCCGCAGGCGACCGCCGATGTCATGCGTGATGGCTGGTACTGGTCGGGCGATGTCGTAATTCGTGACGACCAGGGTTTCTACCGGGTCGTCGATCGCCGCAAGGAGATGATCAAGTACAAAGGATTCCCGGTCGCTCCTGCAGAAGTCGAGTCGGTCCTGATGGAGCATCCCGCGGTGCGTGATTGCGGAGTCGTCGGACGCCCCGATGCAGAAGCGGGCGAAGTCCCGTGCGCGTTCATTGTCCTGCGCGACGATGTACTCGAATCCAACAGAACTCGAGACGAGATCGTCGCCTTTGTCGCTGAACGCGTTGCTCACTACAAGGTCCCGCACGACATCCGCTTCGTGCAGGCAATTCCTCGAAATCCATCAGGAAAGATTCTCAGGCGGGAGTTGCGCGCCGCTTCGTGACCTCATCGGTCGACGCCATCATCTTCCCACTCATGCCCGCATGCATCGCACCGCCAGTGGAAGGTGGCATCAAGATCAGAATCCTTCGGCGACTCTTTCTCCAGTTGCTCAAAAATCACTGCGTCGGAATTGCAACTCGGGCAGCGGATATCGACTTCCGGAATCGCCTCCGGATCGACTCGATCTTCGGCTGATTTCGGCATCTCGTGTTGAAGGATGTAGCCTGCGCGATGGCGATCGACGTAGCGGGTCTTAACCTCCACGCCTCGCGCGAAGTTGCGTTCTACCTCTTCGACCTTCTCCACGTTGTCTGGACCAAGATAGGAAGGTATGCCGGCATTGTTCAGCAACAATTTCGCGGCACGCGCCTCTTCCACACTCCACGCAACCAGGACGGGCGCTAATTCCAGATCGGCAGGGTCAAACGACTCCGAATCCGACTCCTCTTCCGTTAACTCGTCGGAATCGTCGTAGAACTCTTCATCTTCCGGCGGAGCCTTCGCAAGTTCCACATCCAACCCCCTCGACCGCAACGCTGACTTCAGAACTTCTTTCGCGGTGTCTGTCAGTTGATAAGCTTCGCCGGCAAGTTCTTCCAACTCGCCATCCGATAGGGTGGAATATCGTTCCTGGAGCTCACGCCATTCCGTCGCGGGATCAACGGCCATAAGGGCGACATCATACCGCACGCGCTACGCAAATAAAAAACCGACCCACATGGGCCGGCTCTGGTCTCTCATGAACCTACTTCTTTGCTGGCTCGCTGGACGACGTTTGTTTATTTTCGTAGATCGAGTACTGGCTCTGCGGCGGCTTCAGCTTGATCACAATCTCCTGGTCCGGCGAGTTGATCTCGAAATCCTCTCCATACGTCTGCAGACCTCGCGCGATCACCTGGATCCGCAGCTTTCCATACGGTACGCCACCGTAGCTGGTCTTGCCGTCAGCATCGGTTTTCAGGTTCAAGCCGCCCTTGTCCTGTTTCCCTTCTTCATTCACAGTGTGAAGGACCACGCTCGCATTGCGCACCGGACGCCCTGTCTCTTGCTTCAGTACTTTGATGGAAACATCGGAATAAGACTTTTGCTGCGCTCCTGACACCAGGGAAAACGCCAGCACCGCCGCGATCATAAGCACGCGCTTCATGCTTCTATTGTAAGCACCCGATCACGGTCGGTAAAGCAACCGGCCGAATGGGAGCCTTAGTGACGTCGCAATGTAGGCGGCCCATCCTCGGACGGCTTTGGCTCTGTTGCCGGAACGCGTCGCCGGAGTACCGGAGTAACCTTCCCCAGGTCGATCTTCCTCCGATCCATCAGTTCCGCCAGTCGCGCCCGAACCTGCTGGAACTCGCTCGTGTCGACAACATACTCATTTCGGTCCGGCAGATATTCGCCAATCATCTTCTGCGCCCGCTTGATCCGATCATCCGTCATCGGATGTGTGGCAAAGGCCCTCGACAGAAAGTTCTTCTTCTGTTTATCCACCGCCTTCAATTTTTCGAAGAGCTTCACGAACTCCTGCGGATCGTATCCCGTCGCGTATTCATACTGCATGCCCAGCATGTCGGCTTCCCGCTCCGCGTCCCGACTGAACTTCAGGAATCCCAGCGGAACCGCAATGCCCATCACCTGCCGCGCCGCCATCACCGCCGGACCGCCCACGAAGACCAGCGGAATGGATATCAGGTCAAAGATCTGCGACCTCGTCTGGTTCTTCGTCGCGTGGCGTGCCGCGACATGCGCGATCTCGTGTGCCATTACTCCGGCCAGGCCCGCCTCATTGTCGGCCGCCATGATCAGGCCCGTATTCACATAGAAGTAGCCGCCCGGCAGCGCGAACGCGTTGACTTCGTCGTCGTCGATCACCTTGATCGTGAACGGCACCTGCGCGTCCGAATTGCGAACCAGTCTCTGCCCCAGGCGGTTGATGTACTCCGTGATCACCGGATCCTTCAGCAGCCTCACTGAGCTTTCAACTTCCGTCGCCAGTTGCTTTCCCAACGCTGCTTCTCGATCCAGTGAATAGAAGTCCAGCCCTTTGCCGACGTTCCTCCGCCCAATCATCGTCACGTCATATTTGGGATCGATCTTCCGGCGCGGCGCTGCCACCGACGGCAGCGCAATGCTCATCGGCAGCCGGCTCAACATCGCGATCGGTAGTTGGACGCCCATCCGCGTCGGCGTCAGATTCGCATCAGCACTAGCGCTGGTTTCAGACCCGTTGAGAATAAGGGGAGTAGCTATGACTGCGAGGAAAAGCAGGCGTCGTATTTCAGAACAGAGCCTAGAGACCCGCATCGACGGCACCGATGCCCGACGCTCACCCCAAGACCCGCGCCAGACCTGATGTTTAGAGGTCTCTCTGCGACGCCTCTGTTGCCTAAGTAGTAATGGCAGGCCCGCAGCTAGACAGCTCCCAACAGCCACCCTGCTCCAACTTGAGTGCAAGTCACTCAACTGCTTGACAAACCGTGCTCCCGCTCCCTACAATTAGCACTCGTTGGAGATGAGTGCTAGCAGGCACTCTCCTCTCCCGCAGAGCTCGTATCTGCAACAAATCCCAAAGTTTTGATCGATAACGAATACCCAGCTACCGAAAGGAGTTTGTAAGAATGGCTACGAAGCTTACTCCCCTCCATGACCGCATCGTGGTTCGCCGTATTGAGGAAGGCGAAACGACTCGCGGCGGAATCATCATCCCCGACAGCGCCAAAGACAAGCCGCAGGAAGGCGAAGTCATCAGCGTTGGCAAGGGCAAGTCCAACGAAGAAGGAAAGGTTTTCCCTCTCGACGTAAAAGCCGGCGACCGCATCCTGTTCGGCAAATATGCCGGCACCGACATCAAGATTGACGGCGAAGACTTCCTGATCATGCGTGAAGAAGAAGTCCTCGGCATCCTGGAAGGCGCTGCGAAACCGGCCGCCCACTCCAAGAAGTAGTTTTCTTCGCTCCGACGGACCTGATGGTTTGTCATGCCGAGCGAAGCGAGGCATCTGCTTTTAGATTTTCGCGGCCGCTGTGCCGCACCCAACTTGAAGGAGATTTGAGCTATGGCAAAGCAAGTCGTTCACGGCGAGGAGTCTCGCCAGGCCATTCTGCGCGGCGTCAACATTCTCGCCGACGCGGTTAAAGTCACACTCGGCCCCAAGGGCCGCAACGTTGTTATCGAGAAGAAATTCGGTTCCCCCACCATCACCAAGGACGGCGTCACCGTCGCAAAGGAAATCGAACTGAAGGACACCATGGAGAACATGGGCGCCCAGATGGTTCGCGAAGTTGCCAGCAAGACCAGCGACGTTGCCGGTGACGGCACCACCACCGCGACCGTTCTCGCGCAGTCCATCTACCGCGAAGGCGTGAAGACCGTTGCCGCCGGCGCGAACCCGATGGCCCTGAAGCGCGGCATCGAGAAGGCTGTCACCGCCATCTGCGGCACCGTCGACAACGATGGCAACCGCACTCCCGGCGCGCTCGATAAGCTCTCCCAGAACGTTTCCGGCGACATGAAGAAGATCGCCGAAGTCGGCACCATCTCCGCCAACAACGACGCCACCATCGGCAAGATCATCGCCGAAGCCATGAAGAAGGTCGGCAAAGACGGCGTCATCACCGTGGAAGAATCCAAGACGATGGAAACGCAGCTCGAAGTCGTCGAGGGCATGCAGTTCGACCGCGGATACCTCTCCCCTTACTTCGTCACCGATCCCGAGCGCATGGAAGCCGCACTCGAGAACGCCTACATCCTCATCCACGAAAAGAAGATCAGCTCCATGAAGGACCTGCTTCCTCTCCTCGAGAACATCGCGAAGAGCGGCAAGCCGCTGGTCATCATCGCGGAAGACGTAGAAGGCGAAGCGCTCGCCACTCTCGTCGTCAACAAGCTGCGTGGCACGCTCCAGGTCGCGGCCGTGAAGGCTCCCGGCTTCGGCGATCGCCGCAAGGCCATGTTGCAGGACATCGCCATCCTCACCGGTGGCAAGGCCATCACCGAAGATCTCGGCATTAAGCTCGAGAACGTTCAGGTCAGCGACCTCGGTCAGGCCAAGCGCGTCACCATCGACAAGGACAACACCACCATCGTCGAAGGTAAGGGTAAGGGCGCCGAAATCGAAGGCCGCGTGAAGGAAATCCGCAGCCAGGTCGAGAAGACCACCAGCGACTATGACCGCGAGAAGCTCCAGGAACGTCTGGCGAAGCTCGTCGGCGGCGTTGCGGTGATCAAGGTCGGTGCCGCCACCGAGACCGAAATGAAGGAAAAGAAAGCCCGCGTGGAAGACGCGATGCACGCCACCCGTGCGGCTGTCGAGGAAGGTATCGTCCCCGGCGGCGGCGTGGCCCTGGTTCGCTGCGTCAGCGCGCTCGATTCGCTCAAGCTGAAGGACGACGAAGCGATCGGACTCCAGATCGTTCGCCGCGCCCTCGAAGAGCCTCTGCGCCAGATCGTCGGCAATGCCGGTGAAGAAGGCGCGGTCGTTGTGGGCCGCATCCGCGACTCCAAGGACACGAACTTCGGCTACAACGCCCAGACCGGCGAATTCGAAGACCTGATCAAGGCCGGTGTCGTTGACCCGACCAAGGTCACCCGCACTGCCCTGCAGAATGCGGCTTCGATCGCCAGCTTGATGCTCACCACCGAAGCTCTCGTCTCCGAAATTCCGGAAGAGAAGAAGGCTCCGGCAATGCCGGGCGGCCACGGCGGCATGGGCGACATGTACTAAACGCTTTGAAAGGGTGCGGCTTTAGCCGCACCGTTAGAGGCAACAAGAGCCCCGCTCGCGAGAGCGGGGCTTTTCCTTTCTGTCATTCCGAGGCGAAGCCGAGGAATCCCTATCCTTCCACAACTGCCCGTCCACACCCACTGCGCTAGCGCTGCTTTATTACTCAGGACGTCATATCCCTTTTTCTTTAACGGTCTCCGACCGAAGCAGTGGAGGCGAAAAGATAAATGGAATACCATCAGCGGTAACATGCTTCCAGAGTTCGAAGGAGACGTTCTACAGGCCGCCGACATTGCAGAGTCGGGTAGGTGGGCTGCCATAAACAAACGTCTTGAACAACAATGCGCAAATCCCGGCCCTGACAATGCTTGGTGGGTGCAGACACTCGGCGGTCTCCTCGCGCAAACTTTCGGAGAATATCTGGCACTGAAACGAGCCTATGCGGATACCAAGAGCGACCCTTCACTGCTCGCTTGGCGCGCACGTAATCTCCTAGAGCTTTCAGTGTGGTGTCTCTACTGCACTAAGAATAGAGACAATACTCGCCGACTGTATGAAGTCGGGCGAGACGTGATGGAACTGTTGAATGCCTTTACGAAATGGGGCACTGCGACGACTAAAGACGCGGCATGGCTCGACATCTTCAAGGGAGCCAAACAGAATCTTTCCCGGAGTGCAGCAAAAGACGGAGTGACCTCTTTGGATGATCCTTTTAAGGCTGTCAGGGAGGCTGCCGAAGAGTGTGGTTTGGGCGAGCACTTTCGGGTTGCCAACAAAATGCTATCGAAGTTTGCTCATCCGACCGCCATGCAGATATTAGCCATTCCTGATGACCAACGAGTCGCGATGCAGAGGGATATGTTCTTTAGCTACGGCTGTCTGTATTTCACCGGCGCCTTCGAGCTACTAGACGCAAGTATCTAAAGGATCTTGCTTTGGCGGGTGCCCCAACGTCATGGCACCTTCTCATCGCTGCGAGTGGGCACGCTCCGCGTTAGCAGCACGCAAAAGTTCCGAGGGTCGCGATCAACAGCCACAGTGACGCAATCCCGCCGATGTACCACCATCGACTATGCTTGACAGCCGCGACAAAGTTCATCACTACCGAGCAGACCGCAACCAGCAACAGCAGCAAGGCAAATACCCCCGGAACCCGGCACGCCGAGAAAACGTCGACGTTTAGCGTGATGACTGAGGCCCACCCCAACAAGAGGCTGCCAGCGGCAAAAGCATTCTCCCGCGTGTTTATGAAACCTCGCCACCTGCCTGTTCCAGCATCTTCCATAGTCGCGTGACCTGCACCGCTCGGGTTAGTCGTGGGTCTACATTATGGCGTGTAGAGCGCGAGTAGTCTGTGACATCACTCCGGCGGCTGGCGCAGACAAACCTCGTCGTTAGCCACTGCTATTGTGGGCGCCCCACCCTCTCGCCCTCTTTGGGCGTAAGGGTGGGGATAGAAGCCGGGCGCCCGTGGTTGGCCCCGCCGTAGCGACAGAAACTGAGAGGGCACTCGGCACCTTATTGAGGTCGATAGGCCCAAACTTTAACGTCGCTGATTAAGCCGGTGCCAACCAGACAATGAATCGAGCAGGTGACTAACGTGATCGCTTCAGATTGTGTGTGAATTTCGCACCCGCCCTTCCAAGTTTGGTGTAACCCGGCTCCTCCGTTGGCTGTCGCTTCATAACTGGAATCGGCTGCTTTAGCTTGAAGGACAAGGACCGGATCCGTCCAAACATCTGCTTTGTTGTATACCGTTGCCATTGCCGCAACTCTCCACGGACCGGGTGAGATCCAAAACTTATCAAGAATCGTTTCACCAAGAGCCAACTGTTTCTGTTCCCAATCGGAGTGCTCGAACTCTTCTGAGTCAACAATCGCGCTTATAGGCATCTCTTCCTGCAGGCTCGGTTTCGGTAGAAACCCTAACGGTGGTAACACTCGGAGTTTCGCTGCTATCTTCCAGTCAGACATGACGTCTTTTCCTCTCAAAGCGACTCTCTCTCGTATTGAATCGCGCGAGGGATTCTAACCGCGTTGATGATTTGTCAAAGATTTTCTCGATCCTGTTCCGAATTTGGAACAAAAGTGGTGGCCGGATGACCCACGTCCGCAACGCGGTGCGCAGCACCGCGTTTTTCTCTCCGTCCAATCCGTCGAATCCGTGGCGTCTTTTGTTTTCAATTACCAAATTGGCGGGTGACCCTCAGCTCGAAAACGATCACTTCGTCTCCCCAGCCGACGAGCCAGGGAATACCGGAGACACCAGTTCGATTCTCCAGACTGGACCGCCGGCGGCCAATGGCCCCTCGGATTTGACGAAGGCCGGAGCTTCTCCTTCCAGGACCCAGACGTGCGTGTCGGGCGGTTCCTTCCCCAGCAGCGAAGCCAAAGCTCCCTTGATTCCGCCGATCTCAATCTTCACGACGTAGTGCATTGCTTTACGCCGCGCCTCGCCGGTTGTGAAAGACTCCTCACCTTGCGGCGTGACGTGCAACTTCACAAGCTGAGGCTTGGGCGAGGCGGCCACAAACGCAAACTGCGTTTGCGGCGTCCCAGGCGGGATGTTCTTCAGCAAAGTGAGTATCAATCCATTCGCAATGTCGGACCGTGAACCGAGTTGTTCTGTTGCCGACTTCTCTTTTCCATCCTCGACGTACCGCACGGTGACCTGGCCCGTAACGGCGTTGATCGTCATATCCATCGGATGTTCAAATGCCGGCCCCTTTTGAACAAGGTGGTCGCTGGTCAACCGAAAATGTCCACTCTGCGAAAAGACAGCTGTTTCATCGTGGACGGAGCCATCTTTGAAATGGAAAATCAAGCGGCTGGTGACGCGATTGCCTTGCACATTCTGGATGAGATCGCCATTCGCCAGGAGTTTTCCTTCCAGCGTTCGCAAAACAAGAAAGCCGTGGACCAGGCCTTCCTTGTGAAGAACCTGAACCTGCTGCGCCGCTCCGAGATTCGCAAACAGGATTGCGTAGAGAACCAGAGAAGCCGCCCTGCGGTAATGACGCACAGTTCCGAGCAAGATAGTCCGAAGTTGCAGGCGTGAGGCGCGGCGTAAGCGCACGAAACTCCCCCGAAACGGTCAGATGCAAAATAGCGGTAAAGCTGATGGCCCACGTACGGGCGATGGGTGACCAGGTTCGCGTCCTTCTTCTAGACCCCGCGGTGCCGAGTGCCCAGAGTCGCGTCCTTCTTTGGATCTAACCTGGGTCTGTCACCTGCGCCGCCCTCTAGTTCTTTCAATTACCCATTTACTCAATTACCAACTTACTAATTCCGCACGCACTCCGTCCCAC